>JANYFV010000498.1 GCA_025359635.1 Undibacterium sp.
GACAAAAAACTCCATCTTAGTACCAGACAAATCAATCACATCGCCATGTTTTAACCGCAACGGCTTTGCACCCATAGCGACATCATTAACTTTTGGAAATGCCTGTCCCTCGACATGAGCGATATTGAAATGTTGTGCTTCCCGGGTAATTGTAACTACTAGTATTCCTGGGCTACCTAATCTGGTCACAGCTTTGCTTAAGGTAAGCTCGCGGCCTGCGTTGTTACCGTTGAGTACTCTTACTTTTGCTTCAATTGCGACTTCGCTTTTCTTGACTTCAGGTATTGCCGCTTTAGGGGCGCTGCTTGTGAACGCAGTTACCGGATCAATTTGAAATTTCAATTTGTATTTACCAATTTCAATGACATCATCATTTTGCAATAGATGTTTGGTGATTGGCTGTCCATTCACCAGTGTGCCATTGGTGCTGCCTAGATCGAGGATAAATGCACCGTTAGGGGCGCTGTCGATTGCCGCATGCTGGCCGCTGACTGTCAGGTGATCTAGCACTAAATCGTTGTTAGGGCGTCTGCCTATTGTCAGGCGTGATTTGAGCAAGGCTACTTCTTGCTGCACTTGCTCATTAAATGTGACGACAACTTTCGCCATGAAATTCCCGCAATAAATCGTTTATTTGTTTTGATAAAAGCTAGGCTGACGTGTGCTTAGCTGGCAAAAACATCCATCAACTTGCGCTGATGAAGTTGACTTACTTTAAATAAAATCACGGAAATATTATCCCGTCCGCCACAATTGTTTGCACCATTAACCAATGATTGGCAACAAACCTCTAGTTGCGTATGTTGTTGTTTAAGGATGCGTTGAATTTGATCATAACTGAGCATGTCGGTCAATCCATCCGAACACAAAAGGTAAATATCACCTTCCTCCAATTTATGATCATGAATCTCGACTTCTATTTCTAACTGAGCGCCTACCGCGCGCGTAATTAAATTTTTGATTGGAGAGTACTTGGCTTGTTCTTCTGAAATTAATCCAGCATCAATTTGTGCTTGTAAGACTGAATGATCCTTAGTAATTTGCTTGAGTTCCCCCGAGCGGAAGCGATAAGCCCGTGAATCACCAACATGGGCGACCAGCAATTTATCTTGGTGGCACATGGCTACAACGATAGTGGTGCCCATACCAACATATTCGGCATGTTCATGAGCAGCCTTAAGCACACGTTCATTGGCATAAGAAATAGCATCATTGACCCAGCGAGATGCAACCATTGTCTGTCTAGAAATCAATGGTATCCAGGCAGATTGCTGTTTTTGCTTGATGTGTTTGCCGATCAGATCAACGCACATTCTGCTGGCGACTTCTCCTGCGTTATAACCACCCATACCATCGGCGAGAATGGCTAAACCTAACTCAGCACTTGTCTCAATTGCGTCTTCGTTATGTGCTCGTACCAATCCTGTATCGGTTAGGCTTGCGAACTCAAGTACGGTTTGAAATGACATGAATAGAGTAGGGAATAAGCGCATTAAATGGTGATTCTTTGATCGATTCCTACGAATTACTTATTGTTTTTATTTGTCTTTTTACTGAGATGCCACTGAAACGCCGCAAAAGTGATAATGCTCAATGCACAAATCAAGCCAGGCAGACTAAGCTTAACATTAAGTAAGAATATTGTTGCATCTAGATAAGCAAATTGACTTTCTATCACATTTTGTACAACAGTATCTGCGAATCCCATTGCGCCAGCAATGTAGCCCAACATTGCTGATCCCGCCACAACAATGAAGGGAAAACTATTTATCAGGCGCAGCACGAAAGTACTACCCCAGACAATGATAGGAACACTCACCAGTATCCCAAAGATCATCAAAATCAATTGATTATCGCCTCCCGCATGCTGGGCAGCACCAGCGACGGCGATGACGTTATCTACACTCATGACAAGATCGGCGACGATGATGGTCTTAATTGCAGTCAATAATCTGTCGCTTGCTTGAATGTCATCATGTTCATCTTCTGTATCCAACAGTAACTTTATTGCAATCCAGTAAAGTAGAAGACCGCCAATCAGTTTTACAAAACTTAATTGCAAAACAGTACTGGTAAATGCTAGCAAAATAATTCTTGCAGCGATTGCGCCGACAGTACCCCACAAAATACCGCGCAAACGCAAAGCATCGGGCAAATTGCGGCAGGCTAAGGCAATAACGATGGCGTTGTCACCACCCAATAACAGATCGATTAAGATTATCTGGCCAACTGCCAGCCAACTTAAAGTTGCAAAAAAATCTATCACTGAGACTTACCTTTATTTTATATTTTTTGTTATTTAACCTACGAAAAACATTTAAAACACTCATTTTATGCAAATGATTACAATGTTTTTGTCATTTTATCGTTATTCATGCTGAATTAATCTGAAAATAAAATAGGGAGCCTGAGCTCCCTATTTTTACATAAAACTTAAAGGAATATTACAACATTGCTTTTAACAAGCGTGCCATTTCTGATGGGTTTTTGGTCGCCTTGATACCGCACTCTTCCATGATATCGAGCTTAGCCTGAGCTGTGTCGGCACCACCGGAAATGAGCGCACCAGCATGGCCCATACGTTTACCTGGTGGGGCAGTTACACCGGCGATGAAACCAACAACAGGTTTTTTCATGTTGTCGCGTACCCAGTACGAGGCATTTGCCTCATCAGGGCCACCAATTTCACCAATCATAATGACTGCATCAGTATTTGGATCATCATTGAACGCTTTCATGATGTCGATATGCTTTAATCCATTGATAGGATCGCCGCCGATACCAACAGCAGAAGATTGACCAAGGCCCAATGCAGTTAACTGACCTACTGCTTCGTAAGTCAATGTACCTGAGCGAGAAACCACACCGATACGACCAGCCTTGTGGATGTGGCCTGGCATGATACCAATCTTGATTTCATCTGGTGTAATTAAACCTGGGCAGTTTGGTCCAAGCAACTTGGTCTTACTACCGGCTTTGGCCATGCGGTCTTTCAACATCATCATGTCGCGCACTGGAATACCTTCTGTAATGCAAATGACCAGATCGAGATCGGCTTCTACAGCTTCCCAGATAGCGGCTGCAGCTCCTGCTGGCGGAACGTAAATAACTGACACAGTAGCTCCTGTTGCTGCTTTGGCTTCTGTGACATTAGCGAAAATAGGAATACCTTCAAAATCTTCGCCCGCTTTTTTCGGATTAACACCAGCGACAAAACAATTTTTGCCGTTAGCGTAATCACGACACATGCGCGTGTGAAATTGA
>JANYFV010000515.1 GCA_025359635.1 Undibacterium sp.
CAAAAAATTAACCGCAGAGGCGCAGAGAGCCCAGAGAAAAACTTAATTTTTTTGCCTTTCTCTGCGCTCTCTGCGCCTCTGCGGCGAGGTTTTGTTGGTGTTTTTATGTAGCTCAGAAAAGCGTAGCGCCTTCCGGCATCGGTGGTTGTGACAAGGTTTTTGTGGCGTCACCCCTAGTGTCGGAAGGCCTTGAATTTTTTCGAGCGACACTGGTAAACCACTGCAATTTCTCGCGCAAGGCAACCACTTCACCAACGATGATCAGAGACGGCGATTGCAAGCCTTCTGCCTTGACCAATAACGCAATGTTACTCAAATTGCCGGTCACGACTCTTTGCCGCTGGGTCGTTCCATTCTCGATCACGGCGACTGGCATCTCTGGCGTTTGGCCGTGCGCGATTAGCTGTTTGCAGATTTCTGCTAAGGCGCCTAGTCCCATGTAAATCACCACGGTCTGGCGCGGCAATACCAGGTTTTCCCAGGCCAGATTCAGGCTGCCGTCCTTGAGGTGGCCAGTGGTGATGATGCATGATTGCGCGTAGTCGCGGTGCGTCAGCGGTATGCCCGCATAAGCCGAAGCTCCGCTGGCGCTGGTGATGCCGGGCACTACTTCAAAACTCACTTGTTCTGCCACCAGCACTTCAGCCTCTTCGCCACCGCGGCCGAAGATGAATGGGTCGCCGCCCTTCAGACGCACCACCTGTTTTCCTTGTTTTGCCAGACGTACCAGCAAACTGTTGATGCCATCTTGCGGCAGGGTATGCAGGCTTTCTTGCTTGCCGACATAGATCAGTTCGGCATCAGCGCGCACCAACTCAAGAATCTCGCGACTGACCAGATGGTCATACACCACGGCATCGGCTAGGGCGAGTAATTTGGCGGCACGCATGGTCAACAGATCGGGGTCACCAGGGCCTGCGCCAACCAGATATACCTTGCCCATTTTGCTCATTTTTTCTATGGATAAAGATGCGGGTGGCTGGCTCATAGGGTTTTCTTTGCATGCGGTTCGGGATAAATCGATTTTATAGAGGCATAGCTGGAAAATCGTTGATGCTTATCAATGATTAAGGGTTTAACGCGGGTTAATCTGGTGGCACGCGCTGGCTCAGCTTTAGCACTAAAGCTTATCGGCAGAAACTTTGAATAATTCTTTGAACTGAATGCTTACGCTACTCATCATGTTTCCTAACGTCATTCCCGCGCAGGCGGGAATCCAGCAGCCATCTCGTGCCAGGCACAGCAATATTTGCGCTGCGCGTGATGAAGGTCTGGATTCCCGCCTGCGCGGGAATGACACGAATTTAGAGAAATCATCACTGCAAGCTTGCGTATTTTTTTTCCTTTGCATGACCAATTTTCTACTATCAAATCTATCCATGGCTGCGCAAGCTATCGCACCTGCTTCCAGCATCGAATCGCCAAATGCGAAGCGCCGTGCCGAATTAGTTTCGCTGGTGCGGCAGGATTGCGGCTCTTGTCATGGCATGACATTGAAAGGTGGTTTAGGCCCTGCCTTGTTGCCAGATGCGCTCAAGGACAAACCTGCCGATTCTCTGCAAGCGACCATCCTGCAAGGTCGCCCCGGCAGCGCGATGCCGCCTTGGCAGCGCTTTTTGAACGAGGCAGAAGCCGCTTGGATAGTGACGCAGTTACAAAAAGGGTTTCCCGATGAAAAATAGATTTACCACCATGCTGTGCCTCGCCAGCCTGGTTTTGCTAAGTGCTTGCGCCACCCCAAACTCTGCCGTCAGCAATACGGCAATACGTGGCACCGGCGACCTCGGCGTGATCATCGAGCGTGCCAACGGTAGCGTGCAGATTGTCGATACCACGCTGATGACATCAATCGCCAGCGTGCTAGGCTTGGGCGACCTTTCACACGCCTCGCTGGTGTATTCGCGCGACGGGCGCTATGCCTACGTGTTCGGGCGCGATGGCGGCCTCACCAAGGTCGATCTACTGAAAGGCGCGATTGCCTTACGTGTCATGCAAGCGGGAAACAGCATCGGTGGCGCGATCTCTCAAGACGGTCGCTTTGTCGCGGCACAAAATTATGTGCCGGGTGGCGTCAAGATATTTAAGGCCGATACCTTGGAACTGGTGGCGGATATTCCCGCTGCGTTTGGCAACGAAGGTAAGTTTTCTAAAGTGGTGGGATTGGTCGATGCACCGGGCAATCGCTTTGTCTGGAGCCTGTTTGATGCAGGTGAAATCTGGACCGCGGATATTACCGACATCACTCATCCGAAAGTCGAAAAATTTAAAGACATAGGCCGTGAACCGTATGACGGCCTGATCACTCCCGATGGCCGCTTTTACATGGCGGGCTTGTTCGGTGAAGATGGCATGGCCTTGCTCGATCTCTGGCATCCGGAAAAAGGCGTGCGCCGTATCCTCGATGGCTATGGCAAAGGCAGCGAAAAACTTCCCGTATATAAAATGCCGCATCTGCGTGGCTGGGCGGTGGCGGGCCGTTTTGCCTACGTGCCGG
>JANYFV010000566.1 GCA_025359635.1 Undibacterium sp.
GAGTTGAAGTCGGATTACCAACGTGCCTTGATGACTGAGCGCTTCAAAGAATTGCGTGGCGATATTTTGGTGGTCGCAGAAGGTAAAGTGTTGACCACGAAATTGGAAAAAAATGATAAGACAATACAACAAGACTTGGAAAGAATATATGATCGTCTGCAACGCGCCTACCCGGATCGATATAAAAAATTGATGATCGTCGCACCTGAAGGTGCTCAAATACGTGCCAGCACTTTAGCGGGAGAGCAGGGCAGTGTATTTCAACAGCCCGATCTGATGAAGCGTGCCACCCAGCCAGGTATCACAGAGCTGATCGAGCAATTGCCAGGGAACGCGGGTGTCAACATCCTCATCGTGCGGCAAGTGCATGCTTTGGAAGTTGATGGTTCAGCGGATGGTGAAGCGGTCGGTATTCTCCTTGCCTTCATCGATGCACGGCAATTCATCAGTGATGGAGCGCGGGATGATCTGCCGCTATCCGGTAAAAATAGCAACACCTTGTTATTGGGCGCGCAAGGGCAAATCCTTGCAAGCACCGCCACTGATACGCCAGGCATTACCGTGTTCAAACCGAATAGCCAGGTTGCGCAAGGTTTTGAGGGAACCCTGCGCGATGTCGATAGCCTGGGTAATGAACTGGTGGTGGTGTACCGGCATTTGCAACTGAGCGGTTCGCAGGGCTGGACGCTAGTGCAATACCTGAGCCGGGAAGAAGCGTTAAAGGGCTTGGCAAGTGGCGTGTCAGGTCTGGCGATCATCGGCCTGTTGCTCACGGTGGTCGGGCTGCTACTCATTAGTCTGGTTGCCCGCCGCCTGACCCGGCCACTCAAGTTATTGTCACAAACTGCCAGGCAACTTGGTACCGGCGATCTGTCGGCTCGTGCTCTTGCACATCGCGGAGAAAGTCGCGAAGTTGCCGTGCTGTCGGAAGCCTTTGATGGAATGGCCGAGAGCATACAAAAAACCCAGCACCAATTAGAAGACCGGGTACTGGAACGTACCGCAGAGCTACAACAATCGGAAGACCGCTATCGCAGCTTGTTCGATGATAATCCAGTTGCCCAGGTTGTGTATGTGCTCGACGGGGGCAAAATTCTCGCAGTTAATTTGGCCTTCGTACAATTATTGGGGTATAGCAAAGAGCAGGCCATAGGACAATCGATTGATATCGCCATCGATGTCGAACAGCGTCAGCAGATGACCAGTACTGTGACACAGCTAGCGACATTAAGTGGTACTGCACAGTTTCGCGGTATTTGGCGCTATCGGCATCGTGCAGGCCATTTCCTCGACCTCGAGATCGTTTCGCAAAGAATCGCTTACTCGGATCGTGATGCCAGAATCATATCTATGCAAGATGTGACCGAGCGCGAAAAAATCCGGGCCGCGCTCGATCAGCATCAGCTACATCTGGAAGCACTGGTGGAGGCGCGCACGCGAGAAGCGGTAGCGGCTAAGGATGCAGCGGAACAGGCGAACCGGGCCAAGAGTGTATTTTTGGCCAATATGAGCCATGAACTCAGGACGCCGCTCAATGCGATTCTGGGATTTTCTCAGCTGTTAGAGCGCGACGCTAAACAAACCACAGAAAGTCGTAAAAAACTGGCAACGATCAACCGTTCTGGTATGCACTTGTTGGCGCTGATCAATGAGGTATTAGAGATTTCGCGTATTGAGTCCGGGCGTAATTTTTTTCAACATCAAGCTTTTGATCTGAACGAGCTCTTGAAGAGTATCGAAGAAATGATACGTGTACGCGCCGATCTGAAGCGCCTGATTTTTTTGATTGAGCGTGCTGACGATCTGCCAGCCTATGTTGAAGGCGACGGGCCACACCTCAAACAAGTGTTGATTAATTTGTTGGGTAATGCCGTTAAGTACACCGACAAAGGCCATGTTTGCTTGAAGATAAGCCGAGACAAGAGTAGCGACCAGATTAATTTCGCGATTGCAGACACCGGTTCTGGCATTGCTGCGGAAGATCTGGGACGTATTTTTCAAGCTTTTTATCAGACCGAAAACGGCATCGCCAAGGGCGAAGGCACAGGCCTTGGGCTAGCCATCAGCCAAGAGTACACAAAAATGATGAAAGGGAGTTTATCGGTTACCAGCGAATTAGGGCAAGGCTCAGTATTTACCCTTAGCCTGCCGCTGCCAGAAACTCAGGCGCCTGTATTGCAAGCGTCGGTACGCCCTATCATCGGTCTTGAGGCTAGCCCGGACGAAATACGCATACTAATCGTCGACGACAAAGAAGATAACCGCGACCTTGTCATGCAACTGCTGGCACCCGCAGGTTTTGCCTTACGCACTGCCAAGGACGGTCAGCAGGCCATCGACAGTTTCACCGAGTGGCAACCGCATCTCATCTGGATGGACATGCGCATGCCGATACTTGACGGCTATCAGGCAACGCAACAAATCCGAGCTTTACCTGGCGGAGAAAGTGTGAAAATCGTCGCTCTGACGGCCAGTGCCTTTGAAGAGGAATTGCAACAAATATTAATGGCTGGCTGCGACGATATGGTCAGAAAGCCAATCGAAGCAGCCAGCTTATTTTCTGTCATGGGCACTTTACTCAATTTACCTTACCTCTATGCCGAACCGGCAGAACACGCCGCCACCGCACAATCGGCCATGGCCGGTAAATTGGATTTATCCGTGCTTCCAGCGGTGCTGATCATTGCCTTAAGAGCTGCCGCAGAAGAACTCGATATCGGAAAAATTCGCCAGTTAGTGGCGAGCTTACACGAGGCACATCCTGTACTTGCCGCCGCGCTTGATAAATTGCTTGAGGGCTTTCGTTTTGACCTGATTGTTGAGCATTGCAAGCAATATGAGCGAGCCTAAAAAAACAAGCCTAAAAAAAGCGACACAATAAGCAAGAAAATAAGCAAGAAAATGGAGAAATTGAAATGAGTTTGAAAAGACTGAACTTTTCGGGATACCTCAAATTGAGATACCTGATCGATCTTCTGCGTGAGCTCCGGCTAAGTCAAAGGATGGGTTTACTGATCGCTGTTTTTTGTGCAGGGATAATCAGCTTTGGGCTTTGGTCGTTTAAAACCCTGGAAGAAATTAAAGTGAATGGGCCGGTATATGAACGCATAGAACAAAGTCAAAACCTGATCGCCGATGTGTTACCACCGCCCTTGTATGTCATTGAGTCCTATCTGGTGTGTCTGCAAATTGCCAACACAGCACCCGGTGTGTCACAAGACTTACTCATTACGCAGCTACACCAGCTGCGCAAAGACTTTGAAAGTCGGGTTGATTTCTGGAGCAAACAAAAGGTAGGGGTAGGCTTATCGGAACCCTTGCTTGAGCAGGCAAAAAATCCAGCGATAGCATTTTATGAGCTTGCCCAACACGAGTTTTTGCCCGCACTTCATGCAAATAATAAGATCGGGCTTGATCAGGCCATGAGTAAGATGACTCAACTTTATAACCAACATCGTCTGGCGATCAATCTTTTTGTAACACAAGCACGAAAGGATAACCTGGCTGAAGAACAAAGAGCGCAAGCGCAAATTCAATTTGCCATCGCTTTGCAAGGCGTCTCGTTGATTGTAGTCTTGTCGTTGGCGGGCGGTTTTGCCATCTTAATTTGGCTAAGTATTGTAAACCCGCTCAGCGAAGCGCTGCAAGTTGCCAAGACCATTGCGTCGGGCGACTTGGTGGTCTGGCAGGGCAAAAACCATCCGGATGAAGTCGGACAATTATTGTTTGCCTTGGCCGAGATGGGGGCGAGCTTGCGGAATATGCGGCATGCCTTGCTCGAAGGCAGGCGAACCGCCGAAGCTGCGAATCGCGCTAAGAGTATATTTCTGGCCAACATGAGTCACGAGCTGAGAACCCCGCTCAATGCGATTTTAGGCTTTGCCAGATTATTGGAACGTGATACCGGAATGGCGGAAGAAAGTCGCCGGAAAATAGCGATTATTAACCGCTCTGGACAGCACCTTTTGGCTCTGATCAACGATGTGCTGGAAATATCGCGCATTGAAGCTGATCGCGTCATTATCGGCCATCAGCCGTTTGATTTGATCGATCTGTTGACGAGTATTGAAGAAATGATCAAAGGGCGCGCGGAAGAAAAAGGGCTCAGCTTTTTGATCGAGCGATCTGACGATCTGCCCATGTATGTAGAAGGTGACGCACAACATCTTAAGCAAGTGCTGATTAATTTATTGGGTAACGCGGTTAAATATACGGAACAGGGTCATGTGCAGTTGAAAATTAGTCGCGTTACCGGAGAAATTCAATTTGACATTGCCGATACCGGGTGTGGCATTTCTGTCGAAGAACAAAATCACTTATTTCAAGCCTTTTACCAAACTGAAGGTGCGATTACACAAGGCGAAGGGACAGGCTTAGGCCTGGCAATCAGCCTGCATTACACCAGACTCATGGGAGGACACCTGGAGGTGCAAAGTGACACTGGACAGGGCAGTATCTTCACGTTGAGATTGCCTTTACCTGAAACGCAAACCAAAGCGGTACAAATTTCAAGCACGCAAGCGATTCTTGGGCTGGAAGAGGGGCAGGAGGGCCTGCGTATTCTGGTTGTCGATGATAAACAAGACAATCGCGAATTGCTTAGGCTCTTGCTAGAAGCAACAGGCTTTGAAGTGCGCACAGCGGACAATGGAGAACAGGCAATCCGCACGTTTCAACGCTGGCAGCCTTGCTTCATCTGGATGGATGTACGCATGCCAGAAATGGACGGCTACGAAGCGACGCGCCAAATACGTGCATTGCCCGGCGGCGCACAAGTGAAAATTGTGGCACTGACGGCAAGTGTGTTTGAAGAAGACAGGGCGGCCACGATGGCTGCCGGTTGTGACGGCATGGTCGCCAAGCCGATCGATGAAGATCGTTTGTTTGGCTTAATGGAGCAATTGCTGGGACTGCGCTATCGCTATGCTCAAGCAGGGAATCGCCATACTGCGCCCAACGACGAGAGTGATTTTTCTCTTGTATCGTCCGACTTACTACAACAACTCAAAATGGCTGCGGATGCGCTCAATGTCGAGCAGCTACAGCAATTGGTGCAGCAACATCGTTTGACTTATCCGGACATCGCCATTGCGCTCGAACGCATGATGCAAGAGTTTCGCTTTGATCGTATCGCTGAACTCTGCACTGCGGCGGAACTGGGGCAACAAAAAAAGTGAAGTTGTCCCGGTTTTGCTTTTCGATTGCAATAGCCCTAGCCCTAGCCCTAGCTCTAGCTCTAGCTCTAGCTCTACACGCCCTAGTGCGAAACTTGTATAGGCAGTTCAATAAAAAAGATCGAGCCCTCCGCTTCTACACTGGTAAAACCTATTCGTCCGTGCATTTTTTCTATCATGTTTTTAGCAAGGCTTAATCCTAAGCCTGTTCCTGCATATTTCCTGGCTGCTTTGGCGTCTTCCTGACTGAATTTTTGGAAGATGCTAGTCTTAAATTCCGTCGATATACCGATACCGTAATCTTGCACTTCAATTTTTACCCAGTTATTTGAATAGGAAGTACGGATGTCGACATGGCCATTGTCGCGTGAAAACTTAATCGCATTGGACAACAGATTAGACAGCACCTGGATAAATCTTTGCGCATCGACCAGTACGATGACATCCTTATTTGACGGATCAAATTTCATGGCAATTTTGTAGTTGTGGGCATAACCCTGATTTGCTTGTATCGACTTCTCTAGTAGCTCCTGCAAGGACGTTGCTTCTAAAGTGAACTGCATTCCACCATATTCAAGCTTCTCAAAATCGAGTAAATCGTTGATAAGGGTAGTGAGACGAATTGCATTGTCATTTGCCATTGTCAGCATCCCCATGGATTTTTCAGGGATCACGCCACCGACACCGCCAACCAATAAACCGAGCGCGCCACGTATCGACGTGAGCGGTGTACGTAGTTCGTGCGACACCGCTGAAACAAATTCACTCTTGAGTTTTTCGGCACGTTTTTCCTCAGTGAGATCATGCAACATGGTGACAAAAAGTGTTTGCGCACCAATTTTAACTTTGGTGATGGCCAGCTCTAAAGGAATTTCAGAGCCATTGCTACGCTTGCCTGTGAGCTGATGACGTGGGTTGGGGTCGACGAGGTATTGTTGTTTATTATTGGCCAATTGGTGACCGAAATGTTGTGATAAAAAAATTGCTGATTCTGAATCCGGAAATAATTGGAAAATATTTTTTCCAATTAAGTCACCGTTGGCATAGCCCAATAGCGTGTATGCGGTTTGATTGGCATTCTATTTCGCCTTGATCGTTGCTGGTAATGATGCCTTCAGCGGCGTTGCGAAGAATGGCATCTAGCCGTTCTTCTCTGTCGTGTAATTGTGCAGTGCGCTGTGTTACAAGTGCCTCGACGTTAAATGTATGGCCAGTCGACATCAAAAGATAAATGCCAAGTAAGCCTGTAAACAACAGGCCGCCGCTGATGGTGATCCAGGTGATCCAAGTGAAGTGTTTTTTCCAGTACAGGGCAGATGGTTGCGCTTGCAAGGAATATTGGCGACCGCCAAAATCCAAGGTGGATTGGACAAAATGAGATTGGTCAAGGCTATCGATATTGTTGAAAAAAATGCCTTTTGCGCTGGGATAAGACAGATCATAAAATTTTAATAAAACGTCTGCATGTTGTTCTTTGCTTTGCAGGTTTTCGATCAGATTGTTCATGATTAAAACACTGGCCGCAACACCCGTAAAAGCGATTTTCCTCTGCGCGATGGTATCTAAAGGTTTACCGTGGGCGTAGATAGGCGCAAACAAAAGCAATGAAGTTTTGCTTGCTGTACCTGTCACTAAATTGATCGGGTCGGTCGCGGTGACTAGCCCTGTTTCGCTAGCATCTTCTATCGCGGTACGGCGGCTGGTATTTGATCCCATGTCATAGCCAAAAACCGGGCTATTGATTTTGAAGGGTGAATAATAGGTTGCTGGAAAATAGTCGTCGCGTACTGTTGCAGTTTTGAGTTTATTTTGTGAGTCTTGTTCAGTCAGTTGAAAATGAGGAAAGCCCTCATCACGCAAGCTTTTTTCAAATGCAATTCTGTGTTCATGGGTGACCTTTGGGATCCATGAAAGTGCGGTGATTTCCTTGTGGTTTTGCAGTGTGCTTGAAACGAAAGTATTGAAATCAGCTCTGTTGATGTTGTCCGAACTGGCGAAAAATCGTTCGATATTTTTTACCGCTTCAGAATGATTATTGAGTTTATTTTGCAGTTGTTGAGTAATCCGGTCTGCCTCAAGGCGAAATTCTAACCGTTGCCTTTGCTCTTCGCGATAACGGATGAACACAAAGGCAGTAATAACGATGAGCAGGCAAACTAGCAGTGGAAAAATAACATTCCAGCGTCTTGAGGTCCAAATTTCTCTTGGATGGGCAAATAGAATAAGAATAACAGGCGTGATCGTGAGCGCGCCAAAGCTATCGCCTAGCCACCATGAGAACCAGTTTTCCGCTACGGCGGAGATCGGTATGATGTTGAGCAGATACAGCGACCCAACCCCAATACTGGAATTGATCAGGCAAGCA
>JANYFV010000576.1 GCA_025359635.1 Undibacterium sp.
AGGTGTAAAATAATTTAGCTAGGAATCGATCATGATTGAATCTCTGAAACATTTGGGCACCGCAAGTGATGGTAATGAAACGCTGGCTGCGCGCTTTACTGATCTGGCGCCACCACTGACAGCGCGGCAGGCGCTGATCGAGAGTGAACGCTGCCTGTATTGTTACGACGCGCCCTGCACCCGCATCTGCCCATCCGAGATCGACGTTGCCAGCTTCATCCGCAATATCGCGCACGACAATATCAATGGTGCAGCTAAAGTAATTTTACAAGCGAACATTTTGGGCGGCAGTTGCTCACGCGTTTGCCCTACCGAGATTTTGTGCGAACAAGCCTGCGTGCGTAACCATGATGCCGAGGCGCAGCCAGTTAAAATTGGCCTGTTGCAACGTCATGCGATTGATCACATGCATTTTGAAAAGCATCCATTTTCACGCGCTGCAGCTACTGGCCGCAAAATTGCTGTAGTTGGTGCCGGACCCGCTGGTCTGGCGTGCGCGCATCGGCTGGCGATGATGGGCAATCAAGTTGAGATATTTGAATCGCAGTCCAAGCCGGGTGGCCTCAATGAATACGGCATTGCCAAGTACAAACTGACCGACAATTACGCGCAGCGCGAAGTTGAGTTTTTGCTGCAGATAGGCGGCATCCATATCAATTATGGCCAGACTTTGGGTAAAAATTTGCAGCTGCAAGATCTGCAAAAAAAATATGCTGCGGTATTCCTGGGCATAGGCCTGGGTGCCAGCCGCGCCTTAGGTTTAACCGGTGAAGACGCAGCGGGTCTGTTGCCCGCAGTAGATTACATTGCAGAACTGCGGCAAGTGCAGGACCTCAGCAGTTTGCCAGTGCCAACGCGTGCGCTGGTGATCGGCGCCGGCAATACCGCAATCGATATGGCGGTGCAGATTGCAAGGCTAGGCGCGGAAGACGTCACCATCGTGTATCGACGCGGCGCTGAAGCGATGTCAGCCACTGGCCATGAACAGGATATCGCCAAAGCGAATCAAGTCAGAATCAAGACCTGGGCGCAACCGCACTCGGTCTTGCTAGACGATGCAGGCAAAGTGCGCGGCATGCGCTTTGAAAAAACCAAGCTAGATGGCGGTAAATTAGTGGCGACCGGCGAGACTTTTGAGTTGTCCGCCGATGCGATTTTCAAAGCCATCGGCCAGTCATTAGATACCCATTCCATCAACGATCCTGTCGCAGCCAATTTGCAAAAAGACGCAGACAAGATCCATGTCGATGCCCAGTTTAGAACCAGCTTGCCCGGCGTGTATGCCGGTGGCGATTGCGTCGCGCCTGACCAGGATCTCACGGTGCAAGCAGTACAGCATGGCAAGCTAGCCGCTGCCGCAATCCATCACGATCTGACTTTACAACTGGAGGCCAAGCATGGCTGATCTGAGTATTAATTTTGCCGGCATCAAGGCACCGAACCCGTTCTGGCTGGCGTCCGCACCACCGACCGACAAGGCGTATAACGTCATCCGCGCTTTTGAAGCGGGCTGGGGCGGCGTGGTCTGGAAAACTCTGGGCGAAGACCCGGCGGCAGTGAACGTCTCGTCGCGCTATTCGGCGCTGTATGGCAAGAACCGTGAAGTGCTGGGCTTCAATAATATCGAGCTGATCACTGACCGCACTTTAGAAATTAATCTGCGTGAAATCACCCAGGTCAAGAAAGATTGGCCAGACCGCGCGATGATAGTCTCGCTGATGTTCCCTTGCGAAGAAGAGGCTTGGCGCACGGTCTTGCCATTGATAGACGCGACCGGCGCTGATGGCATAGAACTTAACTTCGGCTGCCCGCATGGCATGCCAGAACGCGGTATGGGTGCTGCCGTAGGCCAAGTGCCGGAATACGTGGAACGAGTCACACGCTGGTGCAAGCAATATTCCAAGCTACCGGTGATCGTCAAGCTGACACCGAACATTACCGACATACGCCAACCGGCACGCGCAGCAAAAAACGGCGGTGCCGATGCAGTCTCGCTGATCAATACGATCAACTCAATTACTTCGATAGATCTGGATCAAATGGTCGCCAGACCGATAGTCGGTGGGCGCAGTACGCACGGTGGTTATTGTGGTTCTGCAGTCAAACCGATTGCCTTAAACATGGTGGCAGAAATCGCCCGTGACCCAGCCACGCAAGGCATGCCTATCTCCGGCATAGGCGGTATCGCCAGCTGGCGCGATGCGGCAGAATTCATTGCCCTGGGCGCCGGCGCGGTACAAGTTTGCACCGCGGCGATGTTGCATGGATTTAGAATCGTAGAAGAGATGAAAGACGGCCTGTCACGCTGGATGGATGAAAAAGGCTACGCAACCGTCAATGACTTTATGGGCAAAGCGGTAAGCAATACCACCGATTGGAAATACCTGGACATGAACTACCAGGTCATTGCCCAGATCGACCAAGATAAGTGCATAGGCTGCGGCAAATGCTATATCGCTTGCGAAGACACTTCACACCAGTCGATTGCGCAATTGATCGCAGCAGATGGCGCACGCAAATACGAAGTCATCAAGGAAGAATGCGTCGGTTGCAATCTGTGCGAAATCACCTGCCCGGTAGAAGCTTGTATTACGATGGTGCCGCAGGAATCAGATAAACCGTATATGAACTGGACACAAGATCCGCGAAATCCGCGGGCTGAAGTAGCAAGTAAAGTTTAGGCGTCATTCCGACGCGGGCAAGTATCGTTATCCACAAATATCAAACATGCTAGCTGCACGTATTTTTGATGTTGATGTTGATGTTGAATTAGGAATTCCGCTGGTGAGCTGCCGTTTGTGCGGAGCAGAAAATGGATCAGAAATGAACGTTGTCTGAGCGCAGCGAGTTTCGTTCATTTCCCATTTTTTGCTCCGCACAGACGGGAACCCGAAGGGCTGCGAATGCGGTCGCCTTCTTTTGCTTACATTTTCTTGGCGAAGCAAGAAAAGTAAGTAGCTGCCGGTCTACCACCGGCCGGCAATCTTGAAGTAGCAACGGAACGTAGCAAGACTTATGGGTAACGATTATCGCAAAGACGGGAATACAGATCACCGGGCGCCTGAAGTATTATTCATTACGTGCTTTACACGATGTTGAACCATGGATTCCCGCCTTCGCGGGAATGACGGAAATGTATCTGATTTCTATAAAAAAGAGGAAGAGACAATGAATCAAAATCAGCCAGCCAACACCGAACTCTGGAACGAAGATCTGGCACCGACCACGGCCAGCCAGCGCACTTGGCGCTGGTATCATTTCGCCGCTCTGTGGGTAGGGATGGTGATGTGCATCCCGGCATACACGCTGGCGGCTAGCTTGATCGAAGGCGGCATGTCGGCGATGCAGGCAGTGATGACCGTGTTTCTGGCAAATGCCATCGTGCTGGTACCGATGCTGCTGATCGGCCATGCCGGCACCAAATACGGCATCCCCTATGCAGTGCTGGCACGTGCTTCGTTTGGCACCACCGGCGCCCGCCTACCGGCCTTGATGCGGGCAATTGTGGCTTGCGGCTGGTACGGCATCCAGACTTGGTTTGGCGGGCAAATGATTTATACCTTGGCGGGTGTGATGCTGGGGCACTCACTTGGCGGCGAGAACATTGCTGGCCTCGGTATCAACGGCGCGCAGTTGATCTGCTTCCTGGCTTTTTGGGCGATCCAGTTCTGGTATATCTTTCACGGCATGGACTCCATCCGTAAATTAGAAACCTATACCGCACCGCTGAAGATCGTGATTTGCTTCGTCCTGCTGGGATGGGTCTACAACAAGGCTGGCGGCTTTGGCCCTATCCTCGATCAACCTTCACAGTTCATCGCCGGCGGTAAAAAAGCCGGGCAATTCTGGTCCACGTTCTGGCCTTCACTGACCGCGATGGTCGGCTTCTGGGCCACGCTGGCGCTCAACATTCCTGACTTCACGCGCTTCGCCAAAACCCAGCGCGATCAACTGCTCGGCCAAAGTATAGGTCTGCCGGTACCGATGGGCTTGCTGTCTATGCTGGCGGTAATCGTCACTTCCGCCACCGTGGTCTTGTATGGCAAGGCGATCTGGGACCCGGTCGATCTGGCCAGCCGCATGACAGGTGTTGCAGTCCTGATCGCCTTGCTGATCTTGCTGATCGATACCGTCAGCGTGAATCTGGCAGCAAACCTGGTTGGCCCAGCCTACGATTTTTCGGCGCTAAGCCCTAAGCTAATCTCCTACAAAACCGGCGGCTACATCACGGCCTTCATCGCGATTGCCATCATGCCGTGGAAGATTTTAGAATCGACCCAAGGCTATATCTTTACCTGGCTGATCGGCTATTCCGCCCTGCTCGGGCCAATCGCCGGTATTTTGATTGCAGACTACTACCTGATCCGCAAAACCGAACTCGATGTAGCCCAGTTGTATGTAGCTGATGGAAAATATTCCTATGGTAGCGGCTGGAATTTAGCGGCGATCATCGCCTTCGTGATCGGTGTCGCGCCGAATATTCCGGGCTTTTTGCACGCGGCGTTCCCGGCGTCTTTTCCTGACACGTCTGCCAGCTTCAAGACTATTTACACCTATGCCTGGTTTGTCGGCCTGTTGCTTTCTAGCGTCGTGTATATGGTGTTGATGAAGCTGACGACACCAGCAGTACTGACGCAAAAGGCAATCTGATATGCATATTTGCGTCATTCTCGCGCAGGCGGGAATGACGAATTAAATGACTAACGACAAACATTTGAGGAGCAAC
>JANYFV010000102.1 GCA_025359635.1 Undibacterium sp.
ATAGCGATATTTCCCCGATTTTTCAGCGGGTATTTCTGTTACCTTTTCCACTTGAATTTCAACGCTTCCGCCAAGTCGGGCCTGGAACCCCTGAATAATTTTTGTTCTCAAATCATCATTCAAATCAGCTTCTAATACAACTAACACGCGAGTCAAATCGAGGTTTTCTTGAATGATCTTGAAGGCACGTACCTGCGGTAAGTCACGCAAAATGTAGATTAGGGCAAGGCCATGCATTACCGTACCATTTTGAGCGATCAAAAAGTCTGTGCTGCGCCCTTGAATTTCTTTTAGTATTGGTAATCCGCGGCCGCAGCTGCAAGGGGTATCAGCAAGTATGCCAACGTCGCCAGTTTTGTAACGGATGAAAGGGAATTCACTGGTGGCTAGGTGGGTTACTACAATTTCACCAGATAATCCTGCTGGTACTGGTGTACCTTGCGCATCCACTATTTCGACAATGATGTCTTCAGCGGTAATGTGCATGCTGCCGTGAGGGCATTGATGCGCAATAAAACCTGCATCTCTACCGCCGTAGCCGTTTGCCACAAGGCAGCCAAAGGTCTTGGATATTTGATCGCGTTGTTCGTCATATAAACGCTCTGACGTGACGAACGCTACCCTGATGCCTAAGTCGTCCATGCGCAGGCCACGGCTATCTGCATGGCGCGCAAAATGAGATAACGCGGAGGGATAGCCGAATAACATTTTTGGGCGAGTTCGACGAATTTCTGCTAAAAAGCCATCCAGTTTTTCTTCAGACATTTCAAATGCCGGCAACAATTTGGTGCGGAATAATTTGTCGCGCATGGCGCGTACGTTGTCTTGTGCGCCTAGCTCAATGGGTGAGCCCCACACGACAATTTCTCGGTCACCAATATCGACATCCCACCAACGCGTAGCGCGCCATTTGGCGGCGACGTCGTGACTGACACGTTCTTTGCCAATATAAAAAATGAGCGGCTCACCACTGGAGCCACCTGTATTAAAGCGTGCTAAATGTTGTGCATTATCTGCTTTGAGCGCATCGGTATGGGCGCGTATTTCTGCTTTGGTTAAAAACGGTAGGCGGGTTAAATCCGCTACTGAACTTACATCTTCTATTTTAAAATTTTGCTGAAGGAAAAGTTCTCGGTAGTAGGGCACATGCTCTTGTACTTTGGTGAGCAGTAGCTTGAGGCGCGTTAATTGAAATGCCTGAATCTGTTCTGTCGACCACCACTGGCTGTTTTCCATCTGCTGGCGCAACGCGACTGTTGAGTGTTTCTTTAATTTTTCATGCAATGGAAAGAAGATGCCCGAAACCAGCGACGTATATAGCTCTTTGCTTGAGACTGGGTTGGTGTTCAAGCGAGCTCTCCCTTGGATGGTTGACTTGATTCAATGATGTTGCGAGAAATCACGTCAGCATACACCGCCATTAGACGTTTGCGCACGTGTGGCCAGGTATATTGGCTGACTAATTCGACTCCCGATTGGCGCAAATTTGCCACTTGTTCAGGGTGGCGTAATAAGGAAAGCACAGCATCGGCCATGGCGGCCGGGTTTTTTTCTGGAACTAGCAATGCCGTTTTTCCATGCTGGACCAAGTATGGAATGCCGCCGACGTTGGTGCTGACTACGGGAACACCACTGGCCAGAGATTCCAAAATCGAGATCGGCATATTGTCCGCTAAAGTAGGATTAAGCATGATATCTGCGTTGTGATATAGCTTAGGCATCTCTTCGTTATTGACTCTGCCAGTGAAGGTAACGGCGTTGGTAATATCAAGGCTTTGCGTTAAGCCCTGCAGCTGCGCCAATTCTGGCCCTGTGCCTGCGATAGTGAGGTGCGCTAGTGGTACCGCATCATGAATAATCTTGAACGCCTGCAGGGCCGTTGCATTGTCGTAAATAAGTTCTAGATTGCGCGCCACAAGAAGCCGGGGTGACTCAACCCAACTAGGGTTAAGATCCGTCGCTAGACTAAAAAAGCGGCTGAAATCGATGATGTTAGGAACGACCTGTGGTGCATATCCATGCTTTTCAAAGACGATCTCCAGAAAGCCCGATGGGACGACGATGGCATTCGCTTTGTCCAGACTAGGTTTGACCCAGGAGAAGGCTCTTTCAAAAAATGTGGCGGCTTCTCCACCCCGATAATTAACGATTGCCGGAGTACCTCTCAGGTGCGCAATCCAGATTGCAGGCGCTGCATATAAATGCCATGACCATCCAGAATTAGCCATGATATGCACCAGATCAACTTTGCCGCAGGCGCACCATAATTGATATAGGTACGGAAATAATCGTGACAATGCACGCAGACCTTTCAGATTCGCTACCCATGAAAGGTAAGGGCGGTTAACCTGGACTAATTCGACCGCAATACCTTCGCTGCGCAATAGTTTGGATAGTTGCAGAGTTTGATTCGCCATTCCACCCGAAGCCGGAGGCAATGGCCCGACCAAAGCGATACGTAAAGACGTAATCGGCAAATCTTTAGCCTCGCTGTTGGTCTTTGGCGACGTACTCATGGGGATAACTTACCGCTTTTACCGCAAGTGAGTTTGCTATACACGCTCTCATAGCGAGCAACGCTACGTGGCCAGTTGCGCTCTGTTTCGACAAACTCCCTTGCCGCCTTACGCAGAGCAGGCCAACGTTCAGGCATGCCTATCAATCCCAATACCTTGGCTGCCAGTGCTTGAGGATTGTCGGCTTGAAATAATATTCCGGTTTTTCCATCTTCTATTAATTCAAGATGGCCGCCGACATCTGATGCGGCGAGCAACCTGCCTTGTGCCATTGCCTCCAGAGGTTTGAGTGGTGTCACCAGATCCGTCAGGCGCATGCGTAAGCGTGGGTAAACCAGTACATCAGTCAGATTGTAATATCGTTGTACTTGATCGTGCGGAACCCTGCCAGTAAATATCACTTTATCCGCTACGCCTAATTGAGTTGCTAGCGTTTTTAATTGTTGTTCTTGCGGCCCGCCACCAACTAATAGCACGCGAATATCCGCATTTGCGTTAAGCATTTCAGGCAAGGCTTTCAACAGTATGTCCAAGCCTTCATAGGCGTAAAAAGAGCCGATGAAACCTAACACTACTTTGCCATCTATATTGAGGTTTTTAGCGAGTTGCTGGTCTGAAGTTTCACCAACGCTAAAATTTTCTATATTGACGGCATTAGGAATGACTGTGACTTTTTCGGCTGGTATACCGCGTTGAAGAATATCTCCGCGTAAGCCTTCGCAAATCGTAGTGACTGCGTCGACATGCTTGAGTGCGTAGCTTTCCATCGCGCGCGTGAGGCGGTAGCGCAAGCCCCACTCTGCACTCGTGCCATGATCAACCGCCGCATCTTCCCAAAATGCTCTGATCTCATATACCACTGGAATTCCTAAGCGCTTGCCAACGCGAAGTGCAGCTATTGCATTGAGTGCAGGTGAGTGCGCGTGCAAAATATCTGGTTTAACTTTTTCTGCCACTTCTTGCAAACGCTTGGCAAGATTGTTAATCACTGCCACTTGATTTAAGGCCGGCAACTGGTTCATCCAGTTCTTTTGCGGTGTGCGGTAAAAAAGCCACTCATCATCTACAGTTTCTTCCGCCTTGTCGTACACACCTTGTTTTGGGCTAGTAATGTGGAAGGTTTCCCAGCCTAACGCACGTTGCTGCTTGAGGATTGAAAGGGTACGAAAAGTGTAACCACTATGCAATGGAATGGAATGGTCAAGGATGTGCAGAATACGCATAAAGTGATGTAATGTTAAACAGGTTTATCTGGCGTGTTGAATCAGGTTTGAACGGTCTAATGCCGGCGTCGAATTATCAAGCACGTTTCGCAAGAAGGCTTCAAACATCAACAAAGACCACAAGGGCGCGCTATTATCGCGTCGGCCGGATAAATGTTGCTCAACTAATTCTTTTAGAAACGTCATGTTGAAGATGCCTGTCGCTGTCATGGTTGACCCTAGAACAGCTTCTTTAACTCGTTCTTTCAAAGGGCCGCGCAACCAACTCGCAACAGGAATTGAGAAACCCATTTTAGGTCGATATAAGATGTCATCCGATAAGTAAGTTTGCATCGATTTCTTAAAAATGAATTTGCCTTCACCTTTCCGCAATTTCATCGATGACGGAATTCCAGATGCCCATTCAACAAATTGATGGTCAAGTAATGGAACCCGGACTTCCAGTGCGTGTGCCATGCTGGCGCGATCTACTTTAGTGAGTATGTCGCCCGGTAAATAGGTTTTCATATCGAGATACTGCACGACCGATAGAGGATCTTCGGTTGGTGCGTTGGCAGCATGTGCCAACATGACTTCAGAAGCATGATAACCCTGCAAATCACGTCTGAAATTATCACTAAACAAGTGAGATCTGATGCGGTCCGGCATGATCGAGACGCCTTGAAAATAGCCTTGCGCCAAATCGCAAGACAGCGCTTGAAAAGTAGTTTTGGCGCGAAACATTCTGGGTGCCCAATCTGCTTTCGGATAATACTTTGCCAGCAAACCAAACACCGGTTGCCGCAATGATACCGGCAATGCCGAGCGCACTTTGTCGGTAACAACTGAATGGTGGTAGCGCCTGTAGCCCGCAAAATTTTCGTCACCGCCATCGCCCGAAAGTGCAACCGTGACACGTTTTCTGGCCAACTCGCAAACGCGATAAGTTGGAATCGCAGAACTGTCAGCATACGGCTCATCATATAGTTTTGCCAGCGTATCAATCAGGCCATAATCGTCTTTGTCGACGGTTTCAGTATGGTGATTGGTCTTATATTGGTTGGCAACTTGTGTGGCAAATACCGATTCATCAAAGCGCGGATCATTAAAGGAAATGGAGCATGTGTTGACTGGCTTTGAGCTTAAACCCGCCATCATCGCAACCACCGCACTTGAATCGACTCCGCCAGATAAAAAACCACCGAGTGGGACATCTGCAATCAAATGACTGCAGACGGCTTCTCTAAAACGGGTGACCAATTCTTCTTCAATTTCTTGTTCAGTTGCTGGCGCATTCGGTGTAAAAGGAACGTCCCAGTATTTTTTTTGTTGGACGGACGTATCGCCCACTTTTATTGTGAGCATATGCCCGGGTGCTAACTTATGCGCGTCGCGAAAAATGGTGCGCGGCTCTGGCACATAACCAAACGCAAAGTAATCTTCCACCGCGCGCGGGTCTATGTCGCGTCGTAAGTTTGGCAGGGATAATATCGATTTTAATTCTGAGCCAAATGCAAAAATCCCATCCGGTAAAATCGAATAGAAAAAAGGTTTGATTCCCATGCGGTCACGCGCCAGGAACATAGTTTGCTTATTTCTATCCCAGATGGAGAAGGCAAACATGCCACGTAAATGATGGACGCAATCTTCCCCCCATTGCTCCCAGGCGTGCACGATAACTTCAGTATCGCAATGGGTTGCAAAGCGATGTCCAAGATTAATCAGTTCTTGCATCAAGCTTTGGAAATTGTAAATCTCACCGTTAAATACAACGACTACGCTGCGGTCTTCATTGAACAGCGGTTGCTGGCCTGAGGCGAGGTCAATAATAGAAAGGCGGCGATGCCCAAAACCGACTGCGCGCTCAGTGTAAAGGCCGCCTTCAACTGGTCCCCGGTGGAATTGAGTTTCATTCATGCGTTCGAGTAATTGGCGATCGATTTCTCGTCCACCACTCATATCAAACATGCCTACGATTCCGCACATGATGTCATCACTTCCTTAAATTATTGATTTGGCGATACATAACTTATCATATAAGCCGGTATACGCTGCTAGCATTGCTTCAACACTGTAAATATCTTCTGCCCGTTTTCGTCCGGTAGCGCCATGCCGCACCAAGGTATCCGGCGCTATTAAATAGGTCGATAGCGCCATGGCAAAGGCAGTCGTATCATTCGATGCTACTAATTTCCCCGTTTCATTGTCGATGACGACTTCCGGAATGCCACCCACCTTGGTCGCTATTATGGGCAAGCCAGTTGCCATCGCTTCTAAAATAACAACGGGCGTTCCTTCGGCGATTGATGTCATGGCAAATACTGAAAATGATTGCATTAAATTAGCGATGTCATCACGCGCTCCTGGCAGCCAAACGACATCAGCAATTCC
>JANYFV010000129.1 GCA_025359635.1 Undibacterium sp.
TACTTTTCAGTCGCGTCTTGGCCGCGCAGAATGGTTGCAACCATATACGGCACCGAGCGTCCAAGCACTGGCGAAACAAGGCCTGAAACGGATTGATGTGGTGTGCCCGGGATTCATCGCTGATTGCCTGGAAACCCTGGAAGAAATCGCCATGGAGGTCAAACAGGATTTCATCGATGCGGGTGGCAAAGAATTTCATTACATCCCTTGCTTAAATGAATCTCAGGAATGGTTACGTGGCCTTGCCGAGATCACAGAACAACATTTATCAGGCTGGCCAACGATGATGACGGGAAACTTACGCGAACAACAAAAGCAGCAATCTCTTCTGAGCGCGGCCGAAGCAAAACGCATAGGTGCCGAGCGTTGAACACCTTCGTCATCGGCGACATTCAGGGCTGTTGCGATCAGCTTGAAACTCTATTGCAATTGATTTTTGAAGTGGATATTGACCCCAGAGTTTTGTTTGCCGGTGACCTAGTCAACCGCGGCCCGAAATCCCTGGAAACACTGCGCCTGGTTAAAAATATGGGCGAACGCGCAGACACCGTATTAGGAAATCACGATCTGCATTTATTGGCAGTCGCCCATGGCATACGCCAAGCACATCGCAGCGATACGCTGAATGACATTTTACAAGCACCAGACCGCGAAGAACTTCTAGATTGGTTGCGCCACCGCCCATTGGCGATTTTCGAACAAGATCATTTACTGGTTCACGCAGGTGTCTTTCCGCAATGGACTGCAGCACAAACCATGGCGCTAGCGCAGGAAGTGCAAGACATTTTGCGTGGTCCGGATTGGTTGGATTTTTTAGCGCAAATGTACGGCAATGCACCTGCTCAATGGAACGATAACTTGCAAGGCGTTGAACGTTGGCGCTGCATCATTAATGGACTCACGCGCATGCGTTTTTGCAGCATTGACGGCGTTATGGATTTCGCCAGCAAAGAAGGTTTGCAAGGTGCGCCTGAAGGATTTCTACCTTGGTTCGACCTGCCCAATAGAAAAACTGAAAATACCACCGTCGTTTTTGGTCACTGGTCTACTTTGGGCTTGCTGTTGCGACCCAATTTGATCAGCCTCGATACTGGCTGCGTTTGGGGCGGTAAGTTGAGTGCGATATCACTCAATGACCGTCAGCTTATTCAGATTGCGTGCCCACAACAGCAACGACCTTAAGCAAATGCAGCCAGCAGGTTTTTTATAGATTTTCTGCAATCCCCAAACTCTGCGCCACCGCTAAGCGAGCAGCTTGCGCCACCTCGCGCCTATGCGCACCTTCGGTACTAATCAAAGGCAACTGGCGCAATTCTGCGGTAATTTTTCCGCCGCGCAAGATCAAATTCATACTCTCTGCAAACGTCATGTCGCCGGTAAAATCAACCGCGTGGTGCAGCGCACCTTTGGCATCGACATAACGGATGGCAAAAGCCTGGATCGACACCTTGGCTTCAATCGCAGCTTCAAACAAATTGGCGTGAAATGGCAGGATAGTGCCTTGTGCCGCTGTGGTTCCTTCGGGAAAAAAAGCGATGCGTTTTCCTTCGGTAATTTGATCCACCAAGCCTTCGTAAATGCGCCGCACTTCACGTTGCTTGCCACGTGCCAAAAATATCGTGCCGGCTTTATCACTGAGCCAACCTAATATCGGCCAGGCGCGAATATCTGCTTTCGCAACGAAATGGCATGGTCGAAAAGAATTCAACAAAAAAATATCTAACCAGGAAACATGATTGGCCACGACCAGGACATGGTCGTCACGCGCGACATGATTCTCGCCAAAAAAGCGTGTCTCTACCTGGCATATCCGCAGCATTGCGCCGGACCACCAGCGCACCAGTTTTTCTTTCGTCGATGCGCTACTTAACGGGAAAATTACCGCACAGGCGAATAAGCCTATCGCCAAATGAAAAAATACACGTACAAAATGCCAGGCGATCATGTGTTTATCAATCTATTTACTGTTCAGTCTATGACTTAAGAACAAAGAAATTCTTTTTTGCCGCGGAGGCGCAGAGCTCGCAGAGGGCAAAAAGGAAAATCTTGCAGCATTTCTCTGCGTTCTCTGCGCCCCTGCGGCGAAAGATTTTTCATCAAAGGGATACCTAACTAAATCTGATAGCAGGGTCAGTGCATCGCATCGTAAGCTAGATGACCCGCCACTATCGTCGCCCTCACCACGCCAGGCAACTCGTAGCCGATGAATGGTGTGTGTTTACCTTGGCTGACTATAGCACTCGCCTCCACCTTCCAGCGAGCCTGTGGATCAAAAATACACAGGTCGGCATTCTGTCCTACACCGAGTTGACCGCAAGGCAGCTTGGCTACCCGTGCTGGATTGTTGGTGATTTTTTCTAGCGCTTGCGCCAGGCTCACCGCACCGCGGCTGTCTTCTGCCCACTTTAAAGCAAGGGATAATAATAATTCAAGCCCTGTTGCTCCTGGAGACGCCTCAGCAAAAGGCAGGAGTTTTTCATCATCATCGACTGGTGTGTGGTCAGAACAGATCGCATCGATGGTTCCATCAAGCAGCGCAGCTTGAATTGCATCGCGATCGCGCTGACTGCGCAATGGCGGTGTCATCCGTGCATTCGAATCGAAGTAACCAATGTCTGCATCAGTCAGATGCACATGATGTGCGCCTACATCGCAACTCAGTGCCAGTCCTTCTTTCTTGGCTTGTCGCACCAGCTCCAGACCCGCTGCGGAAGAAATTCTGCACAGATGCACTTTGGCATCTGTGGCGCGCATCAATTCAAACAAGGTGTGCAATGCAATTGTTTCTGCCATGACTGGCACACCAGACAAACCCAGACGCGAAGCTAAAGGACCGCTATGCGCAACGCCGCCCTTGCCGATAAATGCATCTTGCGGACGTAACCAAACTGTGTAAGCAAACGTGGCGGCGTATTGCAAAGCACGTTGCAATACATTGGTGTCGGCAATCGATACTTCAGCTTGCGAGAAACCCACGCATCCGGCCGCAGTCAGTGCCGCCATCTCGGTTAAAGCCTCGCCATGCAAACCGACCGTCAAGGCACCCAAGGGATAAACATGGGCTTTGTTTTGTGTCTTCGCTCGCTGCTTGAGCATCTCGACCAGCCCTGCCTCATCGAGAACCGGATCGGTATCTGGCGGACACACTAAACTGGTCACTCCGCCGCGCATCGCGGCCTGTAATTCTGACTCTAGGGTTGCCCTGTATTCAAAACCCGGCTCGCGCAAGCGCGCACTTAAATCTACCAAGCCCGGTGCGACCACTAAACCCGTTGCGTCTATCGTTTTGTTAGCGACAAAATCAACGGGTTGCTGGCCTATCGCGACAATTTTTCCTGCTGTGATAAAAACATCTTGAACTGCGTCAATTTTGTTAGCGGGATCAATCACGCGACCATTTTTTATATGTATTTTCATTGATGTTCCTTAATCTCCAACTGTGCCAGCGACGATACTCATGACCGCCATCCGCACCGCGATACCAAAAGTCACCTGCGACAAGATCACCGATTGCGGCCCGTCTGCGACCGCAGAATCTATCTCTACGCCGCGATTCATCGGTCCGGGATGCATGACAATCGCGTCTAGTTTTGCCAGCGCCAGGCGCTCTGGCGTCAAGCCATAATTTTTATAATATTCTTGCGCCGATGGGAGTAAAGCGCCACTCATACGTTCATTTTGCAAACGCAACATGATGATGACATCGACACCTTTGAGACCTTCATTCATATCCGTAAAAATGCGCACGCCCATTTGCTCCAGACCACCTGGCAATAGAGTACGCGGTGCAATAACACGTACTTCCGGCACACCCAATATCGTCAAGGCGTGAATGTCTGAACGTGCCACACGGCTATGCAGCACATCGCCAATGATTGCTACAGTCAGATTAGTAAAATCTTTTTTGTAATGCCGAATCGTGTACATATCCAGCAAACCTTGGGTCGGGTGCGCATGGCGGCCATCTCCTGCGTTGACCACGTGCACATGATGTTGTTTGGTGTCGTTGAGATGTTTAGCAATCAAAAACGGCGCGCCTGAAGTAGCGTGCCGCACCACAAACATATCTGCATGCATGGCTGCGAGATTGTCTATGGTATCAAGCAGCGATTCACCTTTGCTGGCGCTCGATGCTGCGATATTGAGGTTAATTACATCTGCCGACAAACGCTTGGAGGCGATCTCAAACGTGGTCCGAGTACGCGTGGAATTTTCAAAAAACAAATTGAAGACACTCTTGCCACGCATCAGCGGAACTTTTTTTAGCTCGCGGTCACCGATGCTGACGAATGACGATGCGGTATCGAGAATATGATTGACGATAGATTTCGGCAAGCCATCAATGGTCAGCAGATGCTGGAGCTCACCGTGTTTATTCAGTTGAGGATTATGCATGATCGATAGAGAGACTAAGTTTGCCGTCGACTGCACGATGCAGGTTGACAGAGGATGTTTTTTCAAAGAACTTGGAATAAGCAACAAAATCTGCCGCAACCGGCAGTTCGCGGCCACCGCGATCAACCAGCGCCGCCAGCATAATTTTTGCGGGACGGCCGTAATCAAATAATTCATTGATCGCTGCTCGTGTGGTACGACCGGTGTAAAGAACATCATCCACCAGAATGATGGTGGCATTATCTACATGAAAAGGAATTTGCGTTGGCTTGACATCTGGATGCAACCCTTTTTTGGCATAATCATCGCGATAAAATGAGACATCGATGAACCCCGGTTTAGTCTCCAGGCCGAGATCTGCATTGAGCCGCTGCGCGAGCCAGACACCCCCAGAATAAATTCCGACGATGGCCAAATTTTGAATGGTAGAAGTACGCTCTTTTATTTGCGCTAACAACTGCAAATACAAAGCTTCGGCATCTAATGGAGAGGTCATAGAATTCATGATGTTTGATCAAAATATTGTTGCA
This sequence comes from Undibacterium sp., assembly GCA_025359635.1. GTDB lineage: Bacteria > Pseudomonadota > Gammaproteobacteria > Burkholderiales > Burkholderiaceae_D > Undibacterium. Next base: position 4,926 of record JANYFV010000129.1, read on the forward strand.
GAATAAGGGCAGCGGCCTGGTCATCGATGCGTTTACCTCGTTTGGCATTCAGCACGGCTGAAGAATAACGTTCATCGACCAAGATTGTAGGCACATCAAAGCGGCCTTGCAATTGATTGGCGAAGCGTCGACAACGTTGCGTCATTTCGTTGTCGGCGCCGTCAGGGTGCATGGGTAATCCGACTATGCACGCTACTGGCTGCCACGATTCGATGAGATTGGTAATTTCAATAAATTTGCCATCATTGGTGGCCGCAGTAATGATATCCAGCGCACGAGCTTGGCGGGTGATTGTATTGCCGACTGCAACGCCTATGCGCTTTAATCCAAAATCAAATGCCAGTAGCATCCCTGACAATGGTGGCATCAAGCATGCCCCGCGACAGAAGCTAACATCACAGGATCTATACCAAGCAAACCCATGGCAGCCACAAAACGCTGCTCCAAGGGCAAGTCAAATAAAATGTGTTTATCCGCTGCAACAGTCAACCAGCCATTAGCAAGAATTTCTTGTTCCAATTGCCCGGCGCTCCATCCGGAATAGCCTATGCTCACCATTAAGCGTTCAGGCGCATCGCCTGCCGCCAGGGCTTCAAGAATATCTCGTGATGTAGTAAAGGCGATATCCTCTGTCACTTTAAGCGTCGAAGAAAATTTGCCTGAGGGTGCATGTAAGACAAAACCGCGGTCATCTTGCACAGGGCCGCCAAACATGACTGGATACTTACCCATAGGGTGTGAATTTGGAATATTTTCAAGCTTGAGATCGATCCGGTCAAACAAACCGGCCACCGTCATATCTGTCGGTTTATTGATCACCATGCCCATCGCGCCACGGGCATTATGTTCGCAAATATAAATGACTGTGCCACCAAAAATTGGATCGAGCATGGCTGGCATTGCAATCAGAAAATGATCGGTTAAGTCTAGCCCCTTGGACACATCGAAAACCAAGGAGCCGTCAGCCTCACAGGATGTCGACGTGGATGTTTCTCCGGGAAAATCGGAGTCGATAGTTGTTATTTGCTTCGCCATAGCGGTATTTTAACATTCTTAACGCAATTTTTCGAGCTGTGCTATGTTACGGCTCACTCTTTTCAGCACCAAGTTTTTGTACTTTTTTTATGATTGAATGGCTACATGAACAACAAATTCTCGCTCTCATTTAAATCAAGTTTAGTCTGGTTCAGGCGAGATTTAAGGTGCTTTGACAACGCGGCGCTTTTTTCGGCATTAAAACAAAGTCAGTCTGTTTTTTGCGTCTTTATTTTCGACAAAACAATTCTCGATTTATTGTCCGCGCGCGATAGACGAGTGCAGTTCATCCATCAAAGTATTACGGAACTGACATCAGAATTGGAAAAACTAGGCGGCAGCCTGATTGTTCGCTATGGTAATTCTGAACAAGAGATTCCCGAACTTGCAAAAAAGTTGAAAGTAAATGCTGTTATTTGCAACCATGATTACGAACCACAAGCGCACCTCCGTGATGAAACTGTGAGGGATGCGCTGAGTCAGTTTGATTGCGACTTTCTTAGTTTTAAAGATCAGGTAATTTTTGAAAAAAATGAGGTATTGTCTTTAGCGGGTACACCTTTCTCTGTGTTCACCCCCTACAAAAATGCCTGGTTGAAAAAGTATTTTGCTGAAGGTAATGATTTTTTTAGTAAGCCTTATCCGGTCGAGCGTTATGCACACCATTTATCTGCCTATAACGAAACACGTATTCCCAGCCTAAGTGAGATGGATTTCGACACAAACCAATCATTAGTATCAGTCCTCCAAGGAGGCACTTCAGCCGCAAAAGCAATATTTGAGGACTTTTTAAACCGAATGCACCTCTACGACGATACGCGCAATTTCCCCGCGATTAAAGGTCCATCGTACTTGTCTGTGCATTTACGCTTTGGCACTGTATCTATTCGCCAACTAGTACGTGAAGCGGTCAATTCAACCCGTACTGCTGCCCACATGCAAGGTGCGCAAACATGGCTTTCAGAACTCATCTGGCGCGATTTTTATTTCATGATTTTGCATCATCATCCACGCGTTGTCGAGCACGCTTTCAAACCGGCTTATGAAGCAATTATCTGGGAAAGCGGTGTAAAAGCCGATGCATTATTTTCCGCATGGTGCGAAGGAAAAACAGGTTATCCACTGGTGGATGCGGCGATGTTACAGCTCAATCAAACCGGTTATATGCATAATCGTTTACGGATGGTGTCGGCATGTTTTTTGATTAAAGATCTGGGTATAGACTGGCGTTGGGGAGAGCGTTATTTCGCTCTGCACTTGAATGATTTTGACTTATCAGCCAATAACGGCGGCTGGCAATGGGCAGCATCTACGGGGTGTGATGCACAACCCTATTTTCGTATTTTCAACCCGATAACCCAATCAGAAAAATTTGATGCCGAAGGTAAATTTATAAGACGATATTTACCGCAATTGGCAAAACTCGATCATAAACAAATCCACGCCCCCTGGAAGGCAAGTCGCTCAATTCTGAAGGAAGCAGGAATTGTACTTGGTGAAACTTATCCATTCCCAATCATAGAACACGATGTGGCACGGACAAAAACATTGGCGAGATATGCTACCGTCAAAGTATCCAAAAAAAATGCACCTTAATTCAAGGTGCATTTTTATAGATCCGAATAATAAAATTAACTTGTCACTGGTTCATTGCCGACAAACCGGCCGATTGCGCCCAATAGATCATCCTCTCGGTAAGGCTTACCAAAATATTCGTTCACACCCAATTCGGCCGCATAGTTACGATGTTTATCCGCAGTGCGTGAGGTAATCATAATGATAGGAATATGATTGGTACGTGCATCGCCGCGAATATTGCGTGTCAAATCAAAACCATCCATACGTGGCATCTCAATATCGACCAACATCACATCGGGAGTAATTGACTGCAATTGCTCCAAGGCATCAATACCATCCTTAGCCAGAATCACTTGATATCCCTCGCGCAACAACAAACGTTGCGTGACACGGCGCACTGTCAACGAATCGTCAACTACCATCACGGTATGCTGAGTACGCAATCCCTGTACCGGAGCAGCTGGTGCTTTTTCAGTAGCAAGCTCAGCGACCGCACCCATTTCCTGGCTAACACCAGAGACATGTGCAGCTGGATGGCGCGCATGTTCATGCTCCATTCTTTGCGCAAGTGGGACTGGATTCAAGATCAATACGACATCACCAGAACCCAACACTGTCGCGCCAGCAATACCTGTCATACGAGCAAGTTGCGGGCCAATATTTTTTACGACGACCTCGCGATTACCGATAACGTCATCCACGTGGATGGCAACGCGCTCACTACCGCTCTTCATAATTAATAATGGAGAATACTGCTGCGCCATCGGCACAGCATCACGTTCCCCAAGCATGGTAGGAAGGTAGTACATTGGTACCCGATTGCCTTGCCACATAATCGCGCCGTCATTGTAGGCATTCGCCAACACGGGAGCTTTCAATTGCTGAACTTGTTCAACCAATACCGATGGGACTGCGAAAGTTTTACCACCGGCAATCAAAATTACGACTTGTGTCACAGCCAAGGTCAACGGCAGATTAATCGTGAAGTGCGCGCCTTTTCCTTCCACTGAATTGACTGAAACTCGCCCACCTAGTGATGCGGCTTCAGAGCGAACCACGTCCATACCTACGCCGCGTCCAGCCAACTCTGTCACTTCATTTGCTGTCGAAAATCCTGGCTCAAAAATCATATTCACGACTTCGGCATCACTGATGCTGTCGTCATAACCCAGCAAATCTACTTTTTTTGCCTTCTCACGAATGCGACCTAGATTTAAGCCTTGACCGTCATCGGTAAAATGAATCACGACTTCATTACCTTCTTGTCGAATTTCAATGAGTAACTCACCTATTTCGCCTTTACCTGACTCAAGACGTTTTTCGCGACTTTCTATTCCATGCACAATGGCATTCCGCAGCAAATGCTCAAACGGCGCAACCATTTTTTCCAAAACGCTACGATCGATCTCGACTGAGGTTCCACGGATATCCAGATTGACCCGTTTGTCCATTTCTTTTGCAGTCTGACGTGTCACCCGATACAAACGCTCTGAAACACTGGCAAACGGAATCATCCGGACCCGCATCAAATCTTGTTGCAACTCACGCGTCAAACGCGCTTGTGTATGCAAGTCACTGGTCGCGCCATCAATTGTGCGATGCAAGTTTTGCTGAACTGAGGCAACGTCACTAACGCTCTCAGCCATCATGCGTGTCAATTCTTGCAAACGGGTAAATCGATCAAATTCCAGAGGATCAAATTCACGGTCACCAGAATGCGTCATACGCGAGGTAATTTGTGTTTCCGCCTGAATCTCGACTTCACGCAACTGATCCCGCAAGCGGTTGACATTTTCAGTTAATTCAACGAGAGATGTTCGTAAGTTATCAACTTCATTCTCAAGCTTAGAACGAGAAATGGAAACTTCACCCGCCTGATTCACCAAGCGATCAAGAATATCGGCACGGACCCGAACCAGAGGCACGGGTGCCGCTGCCGCCACTGGAACGACAGTGCGCGCCACATTGGCTTTTTGCGCACCGGCACTCTGTGCTGAAGTCGAAGTTACCGATGCGGCAGTATCGCTACCTTTTGCAGTGATCAACTCTTGTGTTGTTTCTGCATTGACTCCCTGGAATTGATCCAGTTCTTGCGCAGTGCTCAGCGCCGCAGATGGTGCTTCAACAACTGCAGATAATGGATTTTGCAGGCGATCAAAAAGATGCAAGGAATAATCATGCCGAGACATTAAATCCTCAAGCATAGGCTGCCGTACTGCGCTACCTGTATGCATCAGATTTTCAATTCTCGATTCCATATCATGGGTATGCTGCCCCAACTGCATGGCACCAGCCATACGTGCGCTACCCTTAATCGTATGCATGAGACGCAAGATTGATTGCGGAATTGCCTTATCACTAGGCTGTTCCTGCCAAGAGCGGAGCAATTGTCCAACCATCGGCAATAAGTCATTTCCTTCTTCGATAAAGACCGGTAACAAGTCTTCATCAAGATCATCGTTGACTCGAAGTTCTGGCGCAGCTGAATGTGCTATCACATCATAATCTGCCGCTGCCAATGGTTTAGACAGCTGCGGTAAATCGGCCGGAACTATAGCTTCAACTTCATTTACTGGAACCGATACTTCTTGAATCGCAACCACAAGTTGATCGGTCGAAACAGTAGCATGCTCCTCAGTCACTAACTCTGGTTGCGGCAATACGTCCAAAAGCACTTCGATTTCTGGAACGCTTGCAGGAGCGTTATCAAACGGCATTTCGATTGCAATTAAATTTTCTTGTGCTGCAGACTCGGCGTGTACTTCTGAAAAATCGTCGCCATTTGTAAAATCATGTTGCGTGACTACTTCAATATCCGCGAATTCAGCAGCAACTATTTCCAGCTCTACATTTTCCTGTTCAACGTCCACATATGGAACAGATAAATGAACATCCTCAGTAGTAATAAATGCTTCAGTAGAAATCGATGGCGGTACCTCATCCGCAAAATCAATATCGCTTTCCGAGTCCAAGTGAGATAGATCAGCCAGATCTAATTTCTCATTCGTTGAGGTAATGAATTCGTTATCTTCTTCGCCAACATTTGAACGCTCAATGATCGCTTGCAGTAATTTCTCCAAGACTCTAACTTCTACTGGAGCATGCTCAGCCATGATCGACAATGCAAATTTCTGCAACATCTGTTTGGCACAATCCACGGCGTGATCAATGACATCGTACTCGGTCACATTCAGTAAAACCGGATGTCTTTCCAGGCGCTGCAAGACCATTTCCAAACTATGCGCCAATTCTTGCGCAGCGATCAATCCAACTGTCGCCGAACTTCCCGCCAGCGAATGTGCTGCATGTACTGCGTGGCGAGAAACATGACGGGTAGGTTCATGTCGCCATTCAGCAAAATCCTGCGCTAGGAAACGGACAATTTCATCAGTCTCCGCCATGTAAATGGTATGTAGCGGCAAACTGATTTCTATGTCACCAATTTTCTTAATGTTTTCGTCTTGAGTCGATACTGGAACTGAAAAATCCGGGAAATTAATGATCGTCGCACTATTGGTATCCGCTACAAATTCTGGCGCAATCTCAGATTCGGTCAGGGTTGCTTCTTCGAGCTGATCGAAGTCAGAAGTTACTTCTGGACTTTTAACCGTCTCACTTAATGTCTCCTCAGCTAGTTGAATTTCTTGCTCTGCAACGAGCTGCGTAGAAAGACTAATTGGAGGAGTAATATCTGTCGGCAGTATTTCTTCGAGACTATCCGAAGCATGCTCAGAAAGCTCGAAGACCTTATTATCCGATAGCTCGCCAAGCGCAACTTGGATATCTTCAGCCACTTCAACGGCAATAACTTCTTCGTCTGGAAGTGTCGCGACAATTTCTTCAGGGCTTTGATCAAATTCAATATTTGCTACAACGTTCTTACTTTCGTCGGGTTCGATTAAAACGGGAAGTTCGGTCGAATCAGGCGTTGTTTGAGCAGTCAACTCTATATCAAGCGCAGAATCTTGTCCTGCTCTTAACCGCTCAGCAGCTGCAATAATCCCTAACCCATTCCGTCGAGACTGTCCGGTCGATTTCAAATCCTCGACCCAGCTAAATAACTCAGTGACGACGCTATCAAGCAAAGAATAGAGCTGTTCCGTTCCATTGCGTGAATCAGACAGCCATTGATTCATTACTTGCTCAATGCTCCATGCTGCTTCACCGAAAACCATCAATCCAACCATACGACCGCTACCCTTTAGCGTATGGAAGGAACGACGCAGGCTCGTGAGATAAGACTGATTACTTGGATCAATTTTAGATAACGGTACGGTCTCACGCACAAAACCGAGCACCTCGTCGGCTTCAGTTAAAAAGATTTCTAACAACTCAGCATCAATGGCTTCATCACTGACAGGCACTTCAGGAACATGCGCTAATTCTGGCGCGTGGCTAATATGTGTAGTCGCGGCAACGATATCGGACAACGCTTCTAACGATGAACTAAAATCAGACTGATCCAGCAAGCTGATCGCTGCGCGCGCCCTGGTACTGGCATCGACATCATCAAGTAAATTTGCAACTGCACGCTCAGATTCCAGTGAATCTTTGAGTTGCGTTTGCAATTCAAAATTATCCGGCTCTTCCGATAGGGAAACGGCCAACCTTGCTGATTTTTCTTGTTGATCAACCAGCTCATGTTCGGCTGTCACGACTGCAATTTGTGGCTCTGCAGATGTCATCTGGACAGAAGGCAACAACTCCTTCTCGGCAGATTTTTCTAATAGATTAGAGTGAAACAATCCAGCGACTGAATCAAATACAAATTTCTTTTTTGCCAATTCAGGTTGATTTTGTAGTGTCTCGATAAAGAAAGACAAAGCACCGATATTTTCTGCAACATTTTGATATGCCAGCAAATGTTTATCATCTTGATCGGCTTCATCTTGATCAACATCGGTTCCATCAACAAACTTGCCAACCATAGAGCGAGTATGTAAAACAGCAAACATTGCGTCATCTTGATCAAGGATGGCAAGGGCTCCACCAATTTGATGTAAAACGCCATCTACTGGAATCAATACATCCTTATTTGACGGATCACGAAAATATTCATCTAATGTTTTTTCGACTTGTCGAAGACTAGCCTGCATTTCTGCAACGAGAACAGCCATCGTTTGGCGTTGCTGCGCCTCCCTAGAAATATCTCCCATCCATGCAGCTTGAGTTGGCGGCTCTTCACCCGCAACTAAAGACAACAGACGTGCGGTTATTTCATCGGCACGTTCTGAAAAATGTGCCGGTAGATGCGTAATTTGGTCAAGTGCATTTTCGACAAAAAGTAAGCACGTAGCCAACTCCAAACCCATCTTGCTGCCATCCTTCAACTGCGTGGCATGGCGCGCGATACCACTTAACTCGCGTAACATCTTCGATAAAGCAGGAGCATTCAGATTTGCTCCTGAGTCGGATAAATCTTTCAATTTCAGTGAGAATTTTTCAGCAAGACTAACATCTCCGTTAGCTATTCTGCCCCACATATTCTTCACACTAGACAATTGTTCCTTCGCAGTCACCATAATACTGGCTGCTATTTGTCCGTAATTTTTTTGTTCATAATCTAATGGGACTTGATTATCCAATTGATACGCCTTGCGTATCTGTGCAACGAAAGGCGAAGGATGATCAACCTGAGCCAAAAAAAACAAGGCGTCGCGTAATAATCGCTCCGGGATATTAGAAACCCCTTCCACCAGGCGACGGATCTGTAGATTAATTCGCCCAAAAATTTGCTTCACGTACTGTTTATTCTCGATCAAACCTTGAGCAACCGCCTCAGCAAATGCGCGCATCACTAACCAGAAAGCCTTTGCTTGCGAGGTATTTTGAGCTTGCTCTATTTCTTTAATCAAATCATGCATGGCTTGCACGGCAGCCAGTTGCTGTTTGCCATCCTTATTGGTCAAGACCGTCAGCAATAATTTTTCGAAGCGCAACCGGCTGGTAGAGTAATTAACTGGTTTAGCATTAGAAATAACCGTTAATTCAGGAATTTTCTCTTGGACAGAAAGGGATGGGAAAAACAAATCCGCCGGATGAATTCTTTCGGCTCCTTTGATTTCCAATAACGCCCGGTAGTAAGGAAACAATCGAACAGGCTGATGTGCGCTTCCCGCCAACAGATCTTCCAGATAGCGCAAGACCGCATGAAAAGCATCAGAAATTACGTCAACATTGGCACGATTAATTTCTAATTGCCCAGACTGCAAGCGTTCAATAATATCTTCAATCGTTTCCGTAACTATCGAAACGCCATCAATATCGACAATCTGTAAAGCGCCATGAGCTTGATGTAGATAACTTTTAGCTTTTAACAAAGAAGTCGGTTGTGTTTCAGCATCTTGACCAATTGCATCTGAGAGCAATTTAGCAGCGTTAGTGATTGCTTCACGTACCTCAACCATGACCCAAGACAACGGGCCGATATCGAACTGATCTTGGGGATTCTCGGAAGAATTTGAAAAACTAGATGTCATGCGTGTACCCCGCAAACTCAAAGGGCGACAAACCGAAGTTCATCGCCGTGCATTTATGATTGGGCCAGATTGGATCTAGCCCATGCTAAAAAATTATGCAGTAACCCGGAAACGAGATACCGAGTTCTTGAGTT
>JANYFV010000146.1 GCA_025359635.1 Undibacterium sp.
GTGCTGACATTGGGATGCGTCAGAACAAATATCTCAACAACATGGTCGGGCAAGACCATCGGGCGATCAAGCAAATAACCTGACCCATGATGGGATTCAAGAATTTCTATTGTGCCCGAGCTATTATTGCGGGCATTGAAACCATGCACATGATTCACAAAGGGCGGATGAAGTCTGATCCCAACGCCCAAACTTTATCCAACGCTCAACAGTTTTACAGCCTGGCATTTTAATTTCTTCGACCACAACCGCTTTTCTGCGTCGCTTCATCCTTATTGCGACACTTCCCAATCGGCTCGTATGGCAAACCGACATAGTTTTCCGCAATCGTCGTGCGGCCCGCTTCGGTACTGGTGTAGTAATCAAGTTCGGCTTGCTGGATGCGCTGGTTGAAACCATCTTCATCAAATTTATGCAGCACCGAAGTCATCCACCACGAAAAACGTTCCGCCTTCCAGATGCGGCGCAGGCAGATCTCGGAATATTTTTCTAGCAGATCGCTGCGGCCTTCGTGATAAGTCTTGCGCATGGCGTGGTACAGCGTATACACATCGCTGGACGCCAGGTTGAGGCCTTTGGCACCGGTTGGCGGGACAATATGGGCTGCATCGCCAACCAGGAACAAGCGGCCAAATTTCATCGGTTCCACCACAAAACTACGCAAGGGCGCGATGCTTTTTTCTATTGACGGCCCGGTCACCAGCTTGTTCGCCACATCTTCCGGCAGGCGCGATTTCAGCTCTGCCCAGAAACGCTCATCGCTCCACTCGTCAATATTCTCATCGAGGGCACATTGCACGTAGTAGCGGCTGAGCGTGGCTGAACGCATGCTACACAAGGCAAAACCGCGCTCGTGGCTGGCATAGATCAGCTCATCGGAGACTGGCGGCGTGCGCGACAATACGCCAAGCCAGCCAAACGGATACACGCGCTCAAAGGTCTTGATATCATCCTTTGGTATCGACTTGCGCGCTACCCCATGAAAGCCATCACAGCCCGCGATATAGTCGCATTCCAGCTTGACGGTTTCGCCATTTTTTACAAAACTGACGCTCGGTTTATCGGTATAGAAATCATGCAACTGTACATTCTCAGCCTCGTAAATGCTGAGCGCACCGCTGGCGGCGCGGGCATCCATCAAGTCTTTGGTGACTTCAGTCTGGCCGTACACCATGACCGTTTTTCCACCAGTCAAAGCCTTCAAATCGATGCGTTGCTGCTTGCCGGCAAAGGAGATGCTGAAACCTTCATGGACATGCCCTTCCCTATCCATGCGCGCACCGGCTTTAGCCTCCCTGAGCAAATCGACAAAGCCCTGTTCCAGCACACCGGCGCGAATTCGCCCCAGCACATATTCAGGCGATTTCGCTTCGAGTATCACGGTCTCGATTCCCTGCAAATGCAACAGCTGACCGAGCAATAATCCGGATGGGCCGGCACCGATAATGGCCACTTGTGTTTTCATTTTTTCGTCTCCTGAAGTCTTGATATGAGACAAGATGTTCGCAGCAAAACAAATTTTCAGGAATGGACTTTTCAGTTTTTAAATTGTACATTTAGCGTATTCTTGAAGATATTTTAAAACATGAAAAAAAGTCGCGATCCAGAGGCATTTTATGAATAAAAAGAAGACCATTCCCGTCTACAAACTTTATGGCGAACAGGCGCTTTGGGCAACTCCTGACCTGGTCCATTGCGAATCGATTGCTGCGCGCAGCCAGTTGCACAATTGGCAGATCAAGTCGCATCAGCACAATGGCCTGTTTCAGCTGCTGTATCTGCAGGCTGGCCATGCCCAGATACAACTCGACGAACAGCATCACAGCATGCACGCAGGCCAGATATTATTGGTGCCGCAAATGTGCATTCATGGGTTTAAGTTTGATCAAAATGCACTAGGGCATGTGATTACCATTGCCTATCCGATCATCATTGCACTGGATAAAAAAATGGGTGGCGAGCTGACCACCTTCAATCATCCCAGCATCCATACATTGACGGAAGATGAAGAGAGTCAACGCACCGACATGGCATTTAACGCGATTGCACACGAGTACCAACAACATGCGCCACACAGAAATCTTTTGATCGAGTCCTTGCTGACCACGATACTGATTTGGGTCAGCAGAAACTCACATCGACTCTCGCTGGGCAATGCACAGGAAAATGAAAAAGGCAGCAAACATCTGGTGTATTTCGGAAGCCTGATTGAAGAGAAATATGCCACCCAACATCTGGTGACTTATTACGCTGACAAGATAGGCATCACTGCGGCGCACCTGAATGTAATCTGTCGGCAAAATGTCGGAAAATCCGCGTTAAACCTGATCCATGAGCGCTTGCTGCTCGAGGCGAAACGCAATCTGGTCTACACCGCCATGTCCATCAGTGTCATGTCGTACGCCTTGGGCTTCGCCGACCCGGCCTATTTCACGCGTTTTTTTAAACGTAATGCCGGGATGTCACCAATGGATTTCAGAAAGCAGGCAGCGACCTTGTTTGAGCAATAGCTAGTTTCATTATTTAAGTTGCTGCTCCAGTTGATGCAGTACGCGATAACAAGGCAGGACTTTGGCGACGCTGGAGTTAGGTTCGCGCCCTTCCCTGATGGCGGCAAAGAATTCGCGGTCTTGCAATTCAATTCCATTCATCGAGACATCAAGCTTGCTGACATCGATTTTCTCTTCCTTGCCGTTATACAGATCGTCGTAGCGGGCCAGGTAAGTTGCACTGTCGCCGATATAACGGAAGAAGGTGCCGAGCGGGCCATCATTATTAAAGCTTAACGACAAGGTACAGATCGCGCCTGTGCTGCTTTTCAGTTGTATCGACATGTCCATCGCAATTCCCAAAATCGGATGGATCGGGCCTTGGAGTGCATTGGCCTGAATGATCTCGCCGCCGGTCTGGTAGGCAAATAAATCAACCGTATGCGCGGCGTGATGCCACAACAAATGATCGGTCCAGCTACGGGCTTCTCCGAGGGCGTTCATGTTACTGCGACGAAAAAAATAGGTCTGCACATCCATCTGTTGCAGATTGAATGCACCGGAGCTAATTTTGTTATGCACGTACTGATGGCTGGGATTGAAGCGCCGGGTATGGCCACACATCGCGACCAGGCCGCTTTGCTTTGCGATGGCGGCAACCTGTTCCGTCCCCTCCAGGGTATCCGCCAGCGGTATCTCCACCTGCACATGTTTGCCCGCCTTCAGGCAGGCGATAGACTGCGCCGCATGCATCTGGGTCGGCGTGCATAAAATCACTGCATCCACCTCAGTCAATGCCAGTGATTCGGCCAAATCTGTGGTGACATGGGCGATGCCATAGCGCTGGGCGATCTCACGCGTTTTTTCCAGCTCGCGGCCTATCAGCGAGACGACTTCTACACCATGAATGTTCTTGATGCCATCCAGATGCTTGATGCCGAATGCACCGGCACCCGCCAGCGCTACCTTGATCGTTTTACTCATTTATTGATTCTCCAAAATCAGATGTCCTACTGCGGTATTCGATGCCGGCACATGGTAAAAGCGATGCACCAGCTTTGGCGCATTACCACCCGCCACATCATCCATCGCTCCACGCGCGATCAACCACATCACCAGTTCGATGCCTTCCGACCCAGCTTCACGTACGTAATCCACGTGCGGCACACTGGCCTGAGTTTCAGGATCAGCGATAAGGCGATCTAGAAACGCATTATCAAATTCCTTATTGATCAGGCCAGCACGGGCGCCCTGCAACTGATGGCTCATGCCACCGGTGCCCCATATCTGCACTTTTAGTGGCTGATCAAAAGATTCAATTGCCTTGCGGATCGCCTTGCCCAATTCAAAACAGCGGCGCCCTGAGGGAGCCGGATACTGCACAACATTTACTGCAAACGGGATAACCGGACAAGGCCATGCCTCAGGCTGTCCGCACATCAACGACAGCGGCACAGTCAGGCCATGATCTACCGACATTTTATTCACGATCGTCAGGTCAAAATCCTGTTGAATGACTGACTGTGCAATGTGCCAGGCCAGTTCTGGATGCCCCTTGACCACTGGCACAGGACGTGGCCCCCAACCCTCATCCGCCGGCTGAAACTCAGCGGCGCAACCGATCGCAAAAGTGGGGATCATCTCGAGGCTAAATGCCGTCGCGTGATCGTTATATACCAGAAAAATTACGTCCGGCCTATTCTCTTCCATCCACTGTTTGGATGGCGCATAGCCCTCGAATAAGGGTTGCCAATACGCATCCTGGCTCTTGCCTAGATCGAGTGCGGCACCGATGGCCGGGACGTGCGATGTGTAGACACTGGCGGTAATATGGGCGTGCTGTTGTTGCGCTTGCTTAGTCATGCTTTTTCTCCCCGATAGTGCGGTTACCTTGCACCGAACGGCCACCGGCCAGCATCATTGCCGCATATTCCTCTTGCGCCATGCCGGTCATGCTCGCTGCCATGTATTGAAAAGATCGGCCGTCGGTCGCACCGATTTTTGCCAGAAAATAGATATTCCCGCCAGCCACGATACAGCGGTTTAAATCGCGTGCAAGCACAGCTTGCTTCTGTTCCTCCGTCATCGGCCAATCATCAAGATAGGCACGCTCATTGGCCTTGAAACGAACGCGATTCTCCACCTTCATCAGCGACATGCAGAACTGGTTCAAATGGTAGCCAAGACGTGATTGCTCAGCGTCAAAAATGGTCGTACCAGGGATATCCAGATAGGGTTTATCGAGTGCCATATTTTTTAGTTCCGATACCTGCGGTTAAATTATCTGAAGCTAGATGTTCGCGGTAAATCAAATTTTAAGGAATGGACTTTTGGTCTTTTAATTTGCACATTTGGCGCATTCTTAAAATTGACCAAATTAGCCCCTTCTCCCGCTAGCGGGA
>JANYFV010000171.1 GCA_025359635.1 Undibacterium sp.
AATACCTCGCCCAGCAAACCGGCGCGAAGTATTCTAAATTGATTTGAGTAAATCGAGAATTTCATTAGCCGCACTACAAGGGCTATTTCTAATGAAATTTTCGGTTATAGCGCAGTCCGGATAGAAAACAATTCAGGAAACAAAACCACATCTAGCATTTTACGTAAATAACTGACGCCTCCCGTGCCACCGGTGCCAATCAAAAGGGGCCGGGTTCGCATCGATTATATAGCTACCCCAACCCTTTGATTTTGCCGAGCCTGATGCGTGGGTTGATGTAGATCAGAGAACACCGGATTCATATACGCAGATTGATCGGAGCATGGGCTGGTGACGTGGTGATTACAGTGCTAAGGGGAAGGTGTTTTTTGTCGGGCGAGTATCGGTGGGCTGCGGATAAATCCGGGTGGTGCAGCGGTGCAGGGTATTGGTGATTATGGTGGGTTTGACGACAACGGGCGCGAAATGGCGTTTGCCGGATGGAGGCAATGCATGGATACGTGGGCTGATGTGGTTGAATTGCCTATCTGTATCCGTTACCATATTGGACAAGACTACTTGGCTATCAATTCTGGTTCAGAATTACGATTCTGGCTTGCGAATTTTTTCGTTTGCTTTCCATTAAAAATTACCACAAGAAAATATGCGTGCGATTTCACTAATTATTTTGGCTGTTGGAGTTGTCTCAGCCTGCGCCTCAAACCCTTCGATACCAGTTGGTAAATCAATCAGTGAATTCGTGAATGGACTTAATGAGAAACAATACAACTTCAACCTTGGTTCACAAACGATTTCGGATACTCTAAACGGGCTGCCAGATGAAAAGTTTGGTTATGTTGGTTTGAAGGTTGCACTTTGGCCTGCTTTCATTCACTGTCAGTCATCCAATGGGAAGGCCGTTTTAGTTGAATCAGTGCGTGCTGGTCCACGCTTAGCGCCTTCTTTGCTCCGCTGTTTGAAAGGGCAAGACTTTTTATGGGGAGTCGAATTTACTTATGATCATATAAGAACCGAATCTCCATGGCTTTTTTTAACCGTACACTCAGAGCTCATTACTCCAGAAATTCTTGAAGCCAGACGGCAAAAAGCAGTAGAAAAACAACGTGCTGAAGCTGAAGATTGGAGGCGTACAGAGCCTAAACGACGAGCAGAGTCTGAAGAGTATAATCGCAAGATAGAAGCTCAGAAAATGGCGATAGAAAAAGAACAAGCGCAGATCAAGGAGGCGACCCGATTGTTTCGCGCCAACTTAAAACCCAAGGACCATTTTCAATGGAAAATTCCTGGTGATCATCAATATGCAGTGGGTATGGTTATTCGCATTGAGGGCGATTTAATTTTTGTGCAGTTTGATAATCTAACAATGGGTGGACAAAATACCCGATACATTGATCGTGCGCAAATTGAACCTTGGAATGGCAGATTGTCTGGTGTTCACCTGGATCTTCGATAGGACCGGAATCCGCAATACATAATGCCATGCAGGGTGGCAGAAACCCGCGCTGTTACCCCAACCATTCGTTCCGCCCTCAACACGTCAGGTCTAGCCTCGCTGCACGGCAGTTCGTAGGTTGGGATGCAATCCTTGCAAAGTTTAATCAACTGGCTCAACCTCACTTAACACATGCCGCATGATGTTAGCTGGGATTATCCTCACCTATAGACTTATGTTAAAGCGCCGTCCGTAGTGAAAACAATTCCGGAAACAAAACCACATCAAGCATCTTGCGCAGATAACTTACGCCTGCCGTACCGCCGGTGCCGGTCTTGAAGCCGATGATGCGCTCGACCGTGGTGACATGGCGGAAGCGCCAGTTCCTGAAGGCGGTTTCCATATCGACGAGTTTTTCTGCCAGTTCGTAGAATGCCCAGTTTTCTTCTGGCGCCTGGTAGACCTTGAGCCAGGCGGCTTTGACGGATTCATTAGCGACCACGCCCTGAGTCCAATCTTGCTTGAGCCGATCTGCATCGATAGCGAAACCGCCATTGGCCAGTAGCCGGATAGCTTCGTCATAAATCGATGGTGACTTTAATGCGGCGTCCAGGCTGGCATGCGCTTCCGGGGTTTTTTCATGGACGCTGAGCATGGCGGCATTTTTGTTGCCGAGTAAAAATTCCAGCTCGCGGTATTGGTGCGATTGAAAGCCCGATGAGTTGCCTAAGTAGGGGCGGATCGCGGTGTATTCACTCGGTGTCATGGTAGCCAGCACATCCCAGGCATGTACCAGTTGATCCATGATGCGCGCTACGCGCGACAACATTTTGAAGGCGGGCGGTAAATTACCCAGCTGCATTTGCTGACGCACTGCGTGCAACTCATGCAACATGAGTTTGATCCAGAGTTCGCTGGTTTGATGCTGGATGATGAACAGCATTTCATTGTGATTCGGCGAGAGTGGATGCTGTGCCGAGAGGATCTGGTTCAGACCCAGATAATCACCGTAGCTCATGTCATCGCTAAAATCCATTTTTGCACCATGCCAGGAGGCTGGGCATTTACCTGCGTTGTTTTCGTTTGTCATGATGGTTTCTTCGTAATTATTTAGGCTGCTATGTAAAGCCCCTCCCGCTAGCGGGAGAGGGTGTTTTCGTTGCTAATTGAACAGTAAAATTTCTTCTTTTATCAGGTGACGGCATTACGTTCAGCATTCAGCGAATATGCCTGATGATCAAGTATTTCGCGCAGTCCTTCGACTGCATCCCAGACATCGACAAATTGCGTATACAAAGGAGTGAAGCCGAAGCGCATAATCGCCGGTTCACGGTAATCGCCTATGATGCCGCGCTCTATCAATGCTTGCATGACGGAATAGGCGTGTGGGTGCGTGAAGCTGGCCTGGCTACCGCGCTGTGCATGCTGGCGCGGCGTGACTAATTGCAGCGGATGCTGTTGGCAACGGCTTTCAACTAGCGCGATAAACAAATCAGTCAGCGCTAAAGATTTTTTGCGGATGGCATTCATCGTCGTTTGTGCGAATACTTGCAGACCTGATTCCACCATCGCCAGAGAGACTATTGGTTGCGTGCCGCACAGTGCACGGCGTATGCCAGCCGTGGCTGCAAAACCTGGCTGCATGGCGAACGGGTTGGCATGTCCCCACCAGCCGGTTAAGGGATGATTAAACGCTGCCTGATGATGTTGCGGCACCCAGATAAAGGCCGGTGCGCCTGGGCCGCCATTCAGATATTTATAGGTGCAACCCACGGCAAAATCCGCCTTGGCGTGATGCAAATCTACCGGCACTGCTCCCGCTGAATGCGCCAGATCCCACAAGGCTAAGGCACCTTGGCTGTGCGCGTGTGCAGTGATGGCGGTCATGTCGTGCAAGTAGCCAGTACGATAATTGACATGGGTCAGCATGACCAGGGCAGTCTCGTTATTGATCGCGCGGTTCAGCTCTTCTGGCGTGTCGACCAGATGCAGGCGATAGCCTTTATCTAGCCAACGCGTCAGGCCTTCTGCCATGTAAATATCGGTAGGAAAATTGCTTCTCTCGGTGACGATGACTTTGCGTTGTGCGTGCTGCGCTTGCATCTGCAGCGCGGCCGCAATCGCCTTAAAGAGATTGATCGAGGTTGAATCGGTCACGACCACTTCATCCGCTTTCGCACCGATCAATGGCGCGAGTAAATTGCCGAGGCGCGAAGGTAGATCAAACCAGCCAGCCTTGTTCCAGCTCTTGATCAGGTCGGTGCCCCATTCCTGATTGATGACTTGCTGCGCGCGCAGCATAGCGGTTTTTGGCATGGCACCGAGAGAATTTCCATCGAGGTAAATGACAGCATCCGGTAAAGAAAATTGCTGACGTAGTGGCGCTAAAGGATCTTCTCTATCCATTTGCAAAGCGGTGTGGCGGTCAATGTTAAGCATAATTTGATGTCTTTAAAGTGAACGAAGGATGGCACGCACCGGGCTGGCATCTAGCCCAGCTAGTTTGAGGGGCAGGGCGACCAACTCATAGTCACCTTGTGCAATTTCATCGAGCACGATGCCCTCTAAAATCGCCATTTGATGACGTTTGACAGTCAGGTGACAATCAAGGGTTTTAGACTCTTGCGGATCCAACGACGGGCTATCGATGCCGATCAGGCGCACGCCATGCTGCGCGAGTAAAGCTATGGTTGCTGGATGAATGCTGGGGAAATTTTGATCCCAGCGCATCTGTGGCGCAGTCTGGTAAGTGCGTAACAACACGCGCGGCGGTGTCCCGGCCAATTGGGTTGCGATGTGATGCGGCTCAACCTGGCTGACACCGATGCAATGCAGCACGCGGCAAGCGCCAATATAAGTCTGCAAATCAACTTCATCGATCGCCTTGCCATCGACATCGTAATGCGAAGGCGCATCACAATGCGCGCCGGTGTGGGTAGACATGGTGATTTTGCTGACCTTGACCGGGCAGCCATCGGCGATCTGCCAGGTGGTTTCGGCTGAGTATTCGCTATCGCCCGGCCAGACTGGTATGCCGGTGGCAATCGCGGGTGAAATATCCCAGAAACCTGCTTTAGTTGAGATCATATCTACAACTCCATAGTCTATATTGAAGAGTATTTTATGCTGAAATGCTTGGCGTATTCTTGCAAATTGAGGTGGATAATGCTCTATATTTAGAATATATTGCGACTAATTACTTAATTATTGACGAGAAATTCGATATGCAATTGGACGCTACTGATTTAAAGATATTGCAATTCCTGCAAGCCGATGGTCGCATCAGCAACCAAGAGCTGGCGGATAAGGTGTTTTTGTCGCCATCATCCTGCCTACGCCGGGTGCGCATACTGGAAGAAAGCGGCGTCATTAAGCACTATAGTGCGGTTTTGGATACAACGGTACTCGGATTAGAGGTCGATGCATTTGTGCAGGTAACAATGCGCCGTGATGTAGAAAAATGGCACGAGAATTTCACCCTGGCGTTACAGAGCTGGCCCGAGGTAGTCGGCTCCTACATCATCACTGGCGACGCCAATTATCTGCTAAGGGTAAGAGCGCGCAACCTCAAACACTATTCTTCTTTTGTGCTGGAACGTCTGTATAAGGCCACCGGCGTTTTGGATATACGCTCGAACATCGTCTTGCAAACCTTGAAGGAATCTAACGAGATCGCGCCGGCATTGTTGGCGCCTGAGTGAGTGTATGCACTTTGTTTAATGAGGTTCGTTACTTTTTTTGGATCAATTTGCAGACATTCACGCATGCGCCAGAAAGATTAAACAGCGCGGCGAAATAAGCGATAATAGAAAAACGCAAACATGGGTTTGCGTTTTTTATGAGTGTAGATAATGTCGTTCCCCTATTTAAGTGATGTCGTACAAACTTTTACCGGCATCAGTCTGCCTTTGCCTTTGCCTATGTTTGGTTTATTTGTCGGTTTGGCTGTCGTGCTAGCTTCGCTCTGTTTAAAGCAGGAATTGCGTCGCCTGTATACGGCGGGTCAAATTGGTATGGCGACCCTAAGTGGCAAGGGAGCCAATGGTTCAACGATGACACATCCGCAAATGGTGGTTGCTGATCTCGCCTTCGTGGTGACTTTGGCGGGTATCGTTGGTGCCAGAATATTTCATATTCTTGAAAATCTCGATCAGTTTTTTGCTGATCCATCGAGCATGATTTTTAACCGTTCGGGTTTGAGTATTTTTGGTGGGTTAATCATCGGCACTTTGGCCGGCCTCATCTGCGTGAGACGATGGAAATTGCCACTCCGGCCCATGCTCGATGCAGTGGCGCCAGCGATGATGCTTGGTTATGCGCTTGGGCGTGTAGGTTGTCAGGTCTCTGGTGACGGTGATTGGGGAACTGTCGCGAACATGGCGCTCAAGCCAGGCTGGTTACCGAATTGGTTTTGGACACAGAGCTACGAAAATAATGTCGTTGGTATTCTCATTCCGGCACCTGGCGTGTATCCCACTCCCTTGTATGAAAGCGTGATGGGTTTCATTTGCTTCGCGCTCTTATGGAGCGTACGCAAACATCCGTTTCAGATCGGCTGGTTGTTTTCCTTGTACCTGTTGTTGGCCGGTATTGAACGTCTGCTGATAGAACAAATTCGCATTAACCCCGTGCTCAGTTTTGTAGGTTTGCATGCGACGCAGGCAGAATTTATCTCCGTTGCCATCATGGCGTTGGGCTTAGTTGGCTTGGTGTTACTTAGTCGCCGTGCAGAGTTTAAAAAAGCCGGTGCAATCAGTATGTAAAGAAGCACAATGCTTACAATCAAAAGGGGCATTTTTTGTTACATTCAGAAACTAAATTTATTTATGCAAAAATACCACGCTTAAAATTTCGCGATATACTCCACACTCTATTAATAAAAAAGCATTTATTGGAGGTGATATGAAGCACACAGTACAAGGCAGCCAAATCAGCAAACTTACCCAAATGTTGTTGACTTCATTTGCACTCGTCGGTAGTTCGGCGATAGCGTCAAGCATTGAAAATGGCGCCATTGAAAAATGTAGCCGCAACTTAGGTACGCTGGCAGTGGCCGAGCCACAGAGTCAGATGCTGACTTATCTCGGGCATTATAAGTTGGGCTCGCCTTCTACCATGTTGCGGATGATCGCTCAGGAATCTGGTTGCTTTACTGTGGTGGAACGTGGCGTTGCCATGCAAAATTTACAGCAGGAACGTGCCTTGGCAGCAGGTGGGCAGATGCAAGAAGGTTCAAACCTTGGAGGAGGTCAATTGCAGGCGGCTGATTTTGTGATGACGCCAACCATACAATTTTCCGATGATACCGGCGGTGTTGGCGGTGCGATAGGTGGCCTGCTGGGTCGTTTGCCGGGTGGCTTGGGTGCGCTTGGTGGATTGGCTGGCGGGGTTAAATTTAAAGAAGCGGAAACCACCTTGTTGCTCGCCGATGTACGCTCAGGCATACAAGTTGCCAGTGCTGAAGGTCAGGCGACTAAGATGAATTTTAGTCTTGGCGGTTGGGGTTGGGGCGGCTTGGGTTGGGCGAGTGCTGGCGGTTACAGCAAGACACCGGAAGGTAAATTAATCGCTGCCAGCTTGCTGGATAATTTCAATAAAATTACTCAGACTATCCGTGATAAGCCACAACTTATCCAGGCTACCTCGATGTCTTCAAAGCGCAATGCCGCTGGCTCTATCCGTGCCACTAATCCAGGTGAATCACCATCTGCAAATAACAACAATAACCACAATCCTCCAACCCAATCAAATAACGGCAGCGGTGCAGCAGGTCTGAACGGTATGTACGCAGTCAAATTTACCGGTGATGATTATGGTACGGTCAATGTTATGGTCAATAGTAGCGGTGCCATGACTGGCATGGGCGTATCGAATAAATACAAAACTAACTTTACGGTGTCTGGCACTATCAGTCAGATTGGTGAGTTTGTTTTGACGGGAGCCGGTAAAGCAGGTGCTGCGCAATTTATGGGTAACATCGATGTGCAAAGCGGTGCGGTCATGGGGATGTGGCAGTGGGGTGGTAACTCACCGTCGCAAGGTACTTTCAGTGGTCAGAAGCAGCAATAAAAAATCTGATTAGCTAAAACATCTCATTCCGTCTTTCGCGCATGCGCGCTAATTGTTACCCACATTCAATGCTGAGCGGAAAAAATGACTTAGCCGTCATGCCAGACTTGATCTGGCATCCAGAATTGACACTCCGGAAGGTAAATTCTGGATATCGGATCAAGTCCGATATGACGATAAATAGGCGGTTTTGATACTCAAAGGCTGATATTTCAATGAGGTCAGTCTATGTGCAAAAGAGGTGGGTAAGGATTAGCTCCTACACGAGAATGATGTCAATGGAAACAAAGCGAATCGCCTTGTTTCCATTTTTTTATTCGCTTACTTTTGTGGCAAACTAAGAGTGAGAAATTACCTTAATTCTTGGCCCAAAGACTAGTCGGTACATCGCGTAATTTGGCCGCCAGTTCCATGCTGGTGCGCACATTAAATTTCTGGCAAATATGCAAACGATGTGTCTCTACTGTTTTGGTGCTGATGTTGAGATGCGTGGCGATTTGTTTGCTTAGATGCCCTGCAACTATTTCGGTTAAGACTTCGCGTTCGCGCAAAGTGAGTTCGGCTATTTCCTGGCTTAATTTTGCATTTGAATTAAAAGAGTTGCGGGTGATTTTGTCGCTGGCGATTGCCTTACTGATGGCGTCTAATAGAGTGCGATGATCAACCGGTTTTTCCAAAAAATCCGCTGCACCTTGTTTGAGCGCTCGTACCACCAGTGGTATATCGCCATGACCGCTAAGGAACAAGGCGGGCGGTAAATATTCGCCACTAGTTCTGGAGCGTCGATTGAGTTCTTCAAATAATTCGAGACCGCTCATACCGGGAATGCGCACGTCGATCAGCAGACAATTAAATTTAGCGTGCGCGGCTTCTTCAAGAAAATCGCTGGCACGTTCATATTCGGCAAAAGTCCAGCCGCGTGTTTCCAACAACATACCCATCGAGCTGCGTACGCTAGGGTCGTCATCAATAATCGCGATATGGGCTGTGTTCGAGGTAAAAAATGCATCACTCATGGCTTGTCGTTACTCTTGAAATTGGATTGAAATTACTCTCAGTTGATACTGCCGTGCATGGTATCCGAAAATTAAAACGTGCACCGCCACCCGGGTTGTCTTCTGCCCACAAGCGTCCGCCATGGCTTTCGATGACAGTCCGGCAGATGGCAAGACCCAAGCCCATGCCTTCGCTCTTTGTGGTGTAAAAGGCCTGGAATAATTTATCGTGATCAGCAATGCCTGGGCCGCGATCACACACGCTCACTACCACGCAGTCTGCCTCATGGATGATGTGTACTGTGATGGCTTCACTTACCGTTGGCTCATCCATCGCGGCGACAGCGTCAATCGCATTGCGGATCAAGTTGAACAAGACCTGTTCTATCATCACTGCGTCGCAATCAATCACGATATCTTGATCGAAGCGGATTACATTAAGTGAGATGTTTGATCTCTGCAACATGGGTTCTAACAGTGCCATAGGCTCGGTCAGCAATTTGACCAGATTGTGCGCTTGATGCTGGACCGTTCTTCTTTGAATAAAGCTGCGCATACTGTGCACGATTTGCCCGGCGCGGCGTGATTCTTCACCCATGCGACGTACTGCCTCCTGTACTTTTTTGGTTTGCATAGGGCTGGCATCGAGAAAACTGTCGGCTGCTGCCGAGTAGTTAGCAATCGCCGCTAAAGGTTGATTCAGTTCATGTGCAATGCCTGAGGCAAATTCTGCCAGGGTAGCGAGTCTTGAAGTGTGCTGCAATAATTCATCACGTTCGCGCGCGGTATTAGCGGCCTGACGCTCGGCGGTGATGTCAACCAGAGACGCCATCCATCCGGTGGGGTTGCTGTTGCCATCGACCAGTGGCGAGGCAAATAAGCGCACTGAAAGAATCGAACCGTCGGCGTGAAGAAATTGGAGATTTCGCCCATTCGCAGGATTTTCTCCTTGCAGCATTGCCTGATGCGCTTGGTGGCAGGCTTCTCTGGTGTCAAGCGGCCAGAAAGGGAAGGGGGCGACACTGCCAAGCAAACTCTCATGCGTTAGCCCGAGTAAGTTGCATAGAGCTGGATTGGCGTAAATGATTTTTCCGTCCAGATCAAAGGCGAGTAAACCTGTTACCAGAGAGTGCTCCATCGCTTCACGAAAACGCAATTCCTTGGCCAGCACTTGTTGTACTGCCTGCCTTTCACGCAACCAGCGTTGTAAAATTTTTAGCAGCCAAATCACCAGTAAGCCCAAGAGCACAACGGCCAAAGCTAACAAGCCCAACAGGATTTTTGATTGCTCTTTGATATGGGGAGTAGCACGCAGGGTCAGGCCACTATCAAGTGGGCCGAAAGAAAGTTTGTGTACATCGTTGGCATGTTCCGGTATGCCACCATCTCTTGGAGATAGTTGTTTGTTGTTACGGTCGACCAAGCTCAAATCGTAGCGCTGCACAAACCACCAGGGTACCTTTTGCGAAAGTAATTGATTTAAATCGTAGGTCGCTAACAAGCTGCCCTGATTTTTACCGTCATTAGAAATAGGGATTGCCAGCACCCAGAGCGGGGCAAATTGCTCGATCACCTGGCTATAGGCAGGTGTTGCCAAACTAAGGCTGCGTTGTACTGCTTCAGTGATGAGTGGATCGCTAACGGGTGGCAGATGTTCCGGCCGTTCCAGATAATTAGGGAAGCCAAATAAGCGCTGACCATTTTTGTCGAGATAGTCGACCGACAAGATGGCGGGATTTTCTTTGACCAGGCCGTCGACATTTGATAGAAATTCTTCAGCTGCTTTAGATGAAATTTTTGTCGAAATTTTTGAGCTGTCTGGTGGCAGATCATTTGCCCAATTGACTAGCATTTTTTTGTTGATCAAGAGTGACTCAGCGATACTTTGTTCCAGCCACAATAAATCTAGTGAGAGCTGCCGTTCGGCGGTGGCACGCTGCTCTGTGTACCAAAACCAGCCGATGCTGGTCGAGATAAACAGTAGCGCCGTCAAGATGATCGATGCCGCCAGCCAAGGCCATCTGCTTTGGATAAAATAGTCGGTTAGCTTAGGCATGTTTCAATTCCATTTGTCTGATTCATCGCTAAGCCTGTCATAAAAACTACGGTAGTTTTGTTGTGACTGTTCAGCCTCAATGAAACGACCATTTTCAAAGTGCGAAAACCTTCATTAACCGTCATGCTGGATCAAGTCCGGTATGACGATAACGAGGGGTTTTGATTCGTCATCATAGCGACTGGATAGTCACGTTTTGTTAAGGCCGCAACGCCGCAAAGGCCAGCATCATGTCCTAGAGAAGCCGCGACCAAAGTACAGTGATAGATGCGCGGAAACTTGCGCATCTCGTCATTCAATCGCTGCAGATAGCCTGGTCGCAACCCTAGTCCGCCACCGATGGCCACTTTTTCCACCCCCAACATGACCACCAGATCAGCCAGCTTTTTTGCGACTTCTTTAATGCCATGTCGATATAACGCTTCTGCTCGCGAATCACCCGCATCGGCAGCATCGCATAACAATTTACCACTCGCGTAGCCATTTTGCAAAGCGACACGCGCCAGCGCAGTACCTGAAGCGAGATCTTCCAGCATCGCGCCAGTCTCAGTTCTGGTTTCACCAAGTTCAGCTTCGTAGCCATTGCGTGCCAGATGCAGGCGGCCATTCAAGACTAATCCGGCACCGATGCCAGTAGAAATCGTCACAAAAAGAAATTGCTCGCTTCCGCATCCCGATCCTCCTACATATTCGCCCCAGGCTGCAGCTCTGGCATCATTCACGACGCTGATCATGTTCGCTGTGCGCAGAGTTTTTTCCGCCAATGCAGCAGCCAAAGGGAAATTGTTCCAGCCACGCAAAATACTCTCGTTCCCGGCGTTAACCACATCACCAACTACTTGTGCGGCAATGGCGACACCTATTGACGCATTGACTGCATAAATCGGCCGCAACAAAGTCAACATGGTTTCTATTATCGCTTGTGGACCTTGCTGAGCTGGCGTTGGAGCTTCATCGCGCCAGACTATTTTTCCGTGTTCAAATAATGCGATACGACTATTTGTGCCACCGATATCAAACGCAATGACTTGATTCACCGTACTTACCTGGTTCATAGCTCATCGGCCTTTAGCTGATGAGCCAGTGCATGAAATAGCCAGGCGCCATGCGGTATCCATTGTTCGCTCCAGCGCCATGAATGCATGGGTTCGCTTTGTTCCGGCATGCGAAAATCGATATCCTGTTCGTTGTCCTGACCTGATGTGATGCCATTGCAGACACCACCTGGCGCGTTCCAAAACCCTTTGGCGTACTGCGGATTATTATGGCCCATACCTTGCATCATGCAGGCATCGAAGGGGTTGAAACCAAAAATCCAGTGCAAACAGGCACTGGCATATTCTTCTAGCTCCGCACATAATTTTTTATCGCCAGCCAGATATTTTGTTGCCCATTGCGCCGCCGATGCGAGCGAGCCAAGACGGGCATTTTCGCCTTGCCACCAGTAACCGCTTTCATTCTCGTGCGGAATAAAAAATTGATTGCAAGCTTGCTTGCCTGGCATTTGCACGTGTTGGCGCGGATAGCGGAAAGGGTTAACGCCTTCATGAAAGCTAATGCTGATCTCGTGGCGCAAACCAGCTTGCAGTCCTTTTAAGCAGGCATCGAACAGCAGCGAATCTGGCATCACTTCCATCCAGCGTAATAGGGCGATGTAGGGCAAGCCGGCTTCAGCTGCATGGAAATAGCTACGGGTTTTTTCATCATTCGCCCAGAACCAGCCTTCCGCACTTTGTCGTTGTAATAGCTTATGTGCGCGTTTTTCGGCAGCTAAAGCAAATTGTGGTTTGCTGCTGGCGGCAAAGAGTTCGGTCGCGGCCAGCAAGGCACAATAGTCATCGATAATGTTTTCTGCGCCATCGTCGAGATAGCTCAGATTATGCACTTCAAGATGGGCGAAGGCGCGTTCGGCTGCGGCCAGATAAGCTGTTCGGGTATAGCTGCCATCACGCTGCAATTGGCTGGCACGTGCCAGTGCGGCGATAGCGCTGCCCGCGCCTTGCCGGTAAGCTGATTGATAGCTGTCAAACTTATGACCTTGCTGCGTGGTGTAACTGCAAATATCGCGCTGCGCTACATCTTTGCTCCATCGGTCAAATACTGTCATGTAGAAATAGCCATCGGCGTCTAACATGCGCATTAAAAAATCAGCACCGTGCAGCGCTTCATCGATCATGCGGTCGTCCAGCCATACTGATTGCTGGGGCATGCGGGCGTGACCATCGATTAGATTCCATACCACTTGCGGGGTCTGCTGTGGATTCATGAAGTTGGCGTAAGACAGATGTGAGAGATATTTTGAGGCGTCGCCGGAGGCGTCATACCAACCGCCACGCACATCTACTCTTTGCTCGCTACCAAGCTTTGGGCGCGCATAATCGGCAATCTCAAACATGCCGCCGCAACGTTGTGATTTCAGGTAATGCACCAGGTCTGAAATATGCTGGCCATTATAAATGACAGGCGCGATAGAAAATGGCTGCGACATCAGGGGCGGACTGATCCCATCGACTAACAACACATATTTTCCGGTTTGCTTTATTTCGCTAAAATCGGCTTCCCAAAATTGCCAATCGCGCCATTGCGCCACCGTGCCTAGCAGTTTTAATTTGCTTTGAAAAACGATGATTCTTTGATCCGCATCGATGAGTGAAAAACTAAGCCCCGCCAGACTAGCCGCATGGATCACACTGCTGCGCACTAGAGCCTTTTTGTTGGCTGTGCTTTGATAGCCCAGATGGTTATGCAGGATTTTCATGTCAAATGACCTTACGTGGGTAGGCGTTGCCAGCTTGGTCAAATAACAGGCAATGCTCGGGCGGAAAATGTATGCCTATCGTGTCACCGCAGGACAGTTTGGCGTTGCGTTCAGATAGCTTCATGCATAGGGTATCTTTGATGCCTGCAATGTCTAAATACACTAGGACTTGATCACCCAGATGTTCGATTAAACTAATGCTGGCGGGGATGGCTGCAGCATCGTCCGGTGCCGCCAATTGCAGATATTCTGGGCGTATTCCGAGCGTAACAGCTTCACCTGGTGAGGTACGGGTTGCATCCACCATCGCGAGTGTGCTTTCTCCGTTGGATAGAGTGATATTGGCTACGCCATCGCTTGCACTGGTGAGGCTAGCGTCCAAAAAATTCATTTTTGGCGCACCCAGAAAACCGGCAACAAACAAGTTCGCGGGGTTGTCATACAGCGCTAGCGGGCTGCCAACTTGCTGGACCACGCCTGCGTTGAACAGAACAATGCGATCTGCCAATGTCATCGCTTCAACTTGATCGTGCGTCACATAGATCATAGTGGTGCCGAGCTTTTTATGCAGCTTGGATAGCTCTATGCGCATATTCTGGCGCAGCGAAGCATCGAGGTTGGATAGTGGTTCGTCAAATAAAAACACTTTCGGTTCACGCACTATCGCACGGCCTATCGCCACCCTTTGGCGCTGACCGCCGGATAGCTCTTTGGGTTTGCGTTCCAGCAGATGATTCATCTGCAAAATTTCTGCCGCCATCTGTACCCGGTGCGTCACTTCTGCCTTAGCCATGCCCGACATTTTCAATGCAAAACCCATATTTTTTTCTACGCTCATATGCGGATACAAAGCATATGACTGAAACACCATGGCAATGCCGCGTTCCGACGCATGCACGTCGTTGGCCAGATCATCACCTATATAAATGTCGCCGCCAGAAATATCTTCCAACCCGGCAATCATGCGTAATAGTGTTGATTTTCCACAGCCGGAAGGGCCGACAAAAACCACGAACTCACCATCGGCGATCGCCAAATCAACAGATTGAATGACCTGCACATCGCTGTTGTAGTTTTTGCTGATATTTTTAAGTGTGACTGATGCCATTGTTTTTCCTGGATATAAAAATGTAATGTAACTCTTCAGTTAACTAGGTCAATGATGAAAAACCTTTCGCCGCAGAGGCGCAGAGAACGCAGAGAAATGATGCAAAGATTTCCCTTTAAGTAACCTGGTCCTCTGCAGTTAAAAAGGATAGTCGTAGACTGAAAAGTAAAAATGTAATTAAAATCGTAGCCATTCAGCCCCTATGAAAAAACTCAAAACCCCTCAACACAGAGGCACAGAGACACAGAGACACAGAGAAAAGCAGGAGAATAACGGTCAATTTTTTTCTCTGCCTTTGTTTTACCTCTGAGCCTCCGTGTCTCTGTGTTGAAAGGTTTGGCTGTTTTTTGCCATTCTTCGTAGCGACTGAATAGTCACTTAAAATCACCCCTTCACCGCACCTGCCGACAAGCCCTTGATGAAGAAGCGCTGGCAGACAAAAAATGCCAGTAATACCGGTAAGGTAGAAACCGTTGCCGCCGCCATCATCAAGTCATAGCGATGCTGAAATTGCCCGACAAAGAGTCGGATACCAACAGGAATAGTCTGCACTTCGGCAGAACTCGTGAGGACCCATGCGAAAAATAATTCATCCCACGCGAGGAGAAAAATAAACGTGGCTGTAGCGATAATTCCTGGTGCGCTAATCGGTAGCACTATGCGGACAAAAGCGCCAAAGCGTGAGCAACCATCGATGATCGCGGCGTCTTCC
>JANYFV010000229.1 GCA_025359635.1 Undibacterium sp.
TGATCTTCATCAGATTTGTTCAAATTTTGTGGCAATCGCCGCGCTTTTCATTGGTATTTTTTGGCTGGCACCTATAATCAATTTCGGAGCTAACGTTTTTTCGCCGAATAAAAATTGAGTACAACACGAGGTAAGCCATGAGTATGAGTATCAAGCGCCGCATCTGGTCATTGCCAGCCACAGCCACCGTTATCTTCAGTGTCGGGCTTTCTGTGAGCGTTTATTTTTCAACAATCGCTATTTCTTCGATCAAAACAACGGCCGCGGTTGACTATCCATTGCTGGATCAATCCAAATCGCTCATTGCCGATGTCAATGGGCTGGTCAAAGGATTGCAGGAAGCGGTCAGTGAAGGCGACAAAAAACGTCTGGAGGCCATCGAGGGCACTGCCAAGACTATTCGTGACAGCATCAAGGATCTGGGAAAAATCGACGGTCAGCACGAAACTTCGAGTCGACTGTCGACTGAATTTGAAGCCTATTATTCACCCGCGATAGGCGTGGCAAAAATTATGCTGGAAGTGGATCAGGGCGACCCTACGCCCCTCATCAGCAAAATGCAAACCACGTTAACTGCACTGCAGGCTGACCTGACTAAAATGCAGGAAGCGGCCAAAGAACAATTTAAATCCGGTGTAGAACGGAGCGGCAACAGTGTCAATAATGTGCTGTACACCACCGTCCTGGTTGCAGTCATGATCATCCTGGCGTTAGGTGGCGTATCGTATATCGTGGTGCGCGGCATCTGGCAACAACTCGGCGGCGAGCCTGAATATACGCGTGAAATCGCCGTGGCTGTTGCGGCCGGTGATTTATCGATGGATATTGAAACCGACCCGAATGACACCAGCAGTTTGCTGGTGGCGCTGAAAGAAATGAAGACCAAATTGGAACTGATGGTGAGTGACATCAAACTGTCTGCTGAAACCATCAAAGTTGCCAGCTCTGAAATTTCATCGGGTAACATTGATTTGTCATCGCGTACTGAATCGCAGGCCAACAGTCTGCAGGAAACGTCGAGTTCGATGGCAACTCTCAGCGACACCGTCAAACAGAATGCGGACAATGCGAAACAGGCCAATCGTCTGTCGGACGTGGCGACCGACGTTGCCGTCAAAGGTGGCGAAGTAGTGAATCAGGTCATTGGTACCATGTCAGAAATTAACGGATCGTCGAAAAAAATTGTCGACATCATTACCGTCATTGACAGCATCGCATTTCAAACCAATATTCTGGCACTGAATGCGGCAGTCGAAGCCGCGCGCGCCGGCGAACAGGGTCGCGGCTTTGCCGTGGTCGCGTCTGAGGTGCGGAATCTGGCACAGCGTAGTGCAGCCGCTGCCAAAGAAATCAAAACTCTCATCAGTGATTCAGTGGATAAAGTGACGCAGGGTTCACAGCTGGTCGATCAGGCCGGCAAAACCATGGGTGAAATTGTTGATTCAGTTAAACGGGTCAGCGACATCATGAAAGAAATCTCTGCCGCCAGCCAGGATCAAAGTGCCGGCATTCAGGAAATTGGCCGCGCCATTGAACACATGGATGAAATGACCCAGCAAAACTCGGCGATGGTGGAAGAAGCGGCGTCTGCGGCGTCATCGATGAATTATGAAGCGGAAAAATTAACCCAGTCACTGGATGTATTTAAACTGTCCACCTCCGGCATGTCTAGTGCACGCATGGGCCATGTGCCGGATCGCATGCTCAAACTGGCCAATGACAGCTGACCGTTAGTCGAGTTTATGCAATAAAAAAACCAGCTAAGCTGGTTTTTTTATTTTCACATCGATGTCTGCGCTATTCAGTTTCAACCGCTTCCTGCGTCGCCGACGATTTTGGATCACTTTCAGAAAAGTTTAGCTTGATCTTATTGTCGTCATCCAGATCCACGACCACTTTACCGCCGTTGACCAGCTTACCGAACAACAATTCATCGGCCAGCGCCTTCCTGATCATGTCCTGAATCAACCGTGCCATCGGACGTGCGCCCATTAATGGGTCAAAGCCTTT
>JANYFV010000230.1 GCA_025359635.1 Undibacterium sp.
CAACCAGCGGTGACATGACGTATGATCCCGACGCGTTGTTCGATGCGATCATCAAACAACTTAACCTGAGAAATGATGCGGGGCTCTCTCGCATACTCAACGTGGCACCCCCTGTCATCAGTAAGATCCGCCATCGCAAACTGACGATAGGCGCATCACTCTTAGTGCGTATGAATGAAGTCATCGGGTTGAGCATTAAAGAGTTGCGCGCACTCATGGGCGATCATCGCGCCAAATTTCAAACGTATCTTCTCTCTGATCAACCCAAATAAGGCATCACCATGCTCCACCACGATGGTTATGAATTTCACGAAGGCAATCGACAGCAATACCGGTATGTGGGTACGATTGACATCACGCCGCGCGCCGTGCATTGGACAGCCGATGTCACATTGAATGACGACATCAAAGCAACCCTCAAAGGATCACTGCAGGACATTGGTGATGATGAAGGGCCAGTGCGCCGCGCTGTGGACGTCGCCGTCAAAGCCGCCATTCAGTCGTTGACTCGTCTTGCACCTTGACACAATTTAAATATGCGTCGATTACATTGCTAAATAATATTTTCCGCCAGTGCCTAATGAGACTTATCGTATTGGACCATTCCGATCGCAGTCGTTTTTCATCTAAGCTCTATTGCACTAAAATCATGTACACAATCCCAGCCACTTGATTCTAGCGTGCGTTGTCGTCTAACGACAATAAAACAGCAATTGACGTTCTATTATCATTGCGTGACAATGGATGCATGAAAACATTTGACGACATACAGATTAGTCGGCCACAACTAGCAAAAGCCTATTTGGCGATGCTGCAAAGCCAACTCGGTCGACCTATCGCCCTTTTTGCACCACGCCGCATAGGGAAAACCTATTTTCTCCACAACGACCTCACCCCGATTGCCACTAAAGAAGGGGTTCTGCCGGTCTATGCGGATCTTTGGTTGCAGCGCGGCTTCCCGTTGGAGGCGATCAATTATGCGCTTGAGACAGCGTTGGATGATGTGACAGTGCCTTCGGGTGCAGTAGGGAGAATCGCCAAAACGCCTGTCAAAGCCATCGCTGGCGTTCAATTTGGAGAAGAGCCACAACGTCGACCGTTACCAGAAAAAGCAGAACTGCGTTTCGATGCTCTGATTGTCAAACTCGCCAAGGCTTCAGGTAAGCGCATTCTACTCATGCTAGACGAAATTCAAGCACTTGCCACTGCTTCCAATGGAGATGCCATCATGGCATCGATCCGAGCAGTCCTGTCGAATCGGAAGAACGAGGTTTGTGCTGTATTTACCGGGTCATCCCAAGATGCACTTAGCCAAATAATGTCATCAGTCGGCGCGCCAATGTATCAGTTCGCACAGATTTTAGATTTTCCCTTTCTCGACGACGACTATTTGCAGCTACTCATTGGACATTTCAAATCGGTTCACATAAAGAAGTCAATAGACTTAGCAGATTTGCGCAAAGCATTTGAATATATCGGTTACAAGCCGGAATTGATTAAGGACATCGTGAAAGAGATGTCTGCAGAAGGAAGTGAAGACGTTGAATTTGCGTTGCGTAAATTTATTACTAGCGAAAAACAAACGACTGGATGGAACGCAAATTTTTATGCACTACCAACGCTAGAACAAACGATGCTAGTTGTGCTGTCGCATGGATTAGCGCCTATGGCGAAAGATACGCTGGCCGCATTAACACGTGCCAGTGGCGAGATGGTCACGATTTCTAAGGTTCGAGCTGCCTTGGATAGACTCCGAAAAGCAGGTGTTTTGGCTAAGTCTGAAGGTATATATTTGATTGAAGACAAATTATTTTCTGGCTATATCAGTCGAACCAATACATTAAAACATGTTCAGGGTGACAAAAAAAAGCTGCCTACAAAGTGATGCAATAAATCGTGGCTAAAATTTTCGACGACGCAATGGGTAATTGAAATAATTAGGATGAATCAGAAATTGAGAGTGTTGAGAAATATCTTTAAACAGCGATAGTGAGTGGCGGTTGTTGGCGCCGACGCCGAATTGACCCACCTGCCGGGAAATCACTGACCCAGTCAGGAGACTCGCGGACCAATGTCAATGCTGGGTCCACATCGATCGCGGGTGGGTCAGTCGCGGGTCGGCACATGGGTCAATTCGGCGTCGGCGCCAACAGCTAATCACATGACAACGTTCACTGCACCTGAAATCAAACTGTTTTTTATCCGCGCCACTTTCTCGGATGGATCACTGCGTCAATCAAAAAAGAGGCGTATGCCTACCGGGTAATGAATATGTCGCTGTGATTGCTTGAAAATTTACTCCTGCTTGGCGCAGAATAAACATTCTTTGCTTTGTGCTGGGAGTTTTGCAACTGCCTCAATCACATTCAACTTACCAGGAGCTTCACATGATCGATCCCAATTTTATTCTTTTGTACGTCAACAATCCTGAGGCGAGTGCCACTTTTTACGCCGATTTGC
>JANYFV010000232.1 GCA_025359635.1 Undibacterium sp.
AATGTCCGGTCGTGTACCAAAGCTATAGATACGCCTTGCATGGCTCTCCAGATACTCGCTGAATGCAATGGAACGGATTAATGCTTGTTCGGTCACGTTGCCGCCTTCTGGACTATCACAAAGGTGATTAATCAATGCCAGTGAAGGTATCAACTTTCGATATTTTGAAAAATGCGATACTAGGGCTGGGTGTTCGTCTGCTGATCTAAGTCTATGTTCCAAAGCAGATCGCCATTCAGAAAAGGCCTGCTGTGCATTGTCGTCAAACCTTAGAAAAGGAATGCCGCCATATAAATCAACTTCTGCACCTATGCGCTCTGGGTTGATAAATTCCATACGGGCGCATAGATCATCAACTGTGTGTCTTGCCTCTTTGTCTGGATAGCGATCTACCTCTTTCCAATTTGGTGAAATGTCTGGATAGACCATCAGTGCAAAGCGTTGCAATAGACCATCCGCCCCAGCGCCGCCTGATACCGCTTGCCTGACATATTCGGCCAATACACCTGGCTGAATACCGCCAATAATGGATAAGCAAACCGCTGGAATATGCAAGCATTTCCCCCTGATAATACGATCAAAAGTATAGGATTTATCCCCGTCCGCCGCTGTCAGAAAAAATGATCTGGCTTCTTGCTGTCCATCAGAATCAAGGCTTTTTAACAGTCCTATGATTTCGTCTTTTTCATAGAGTAAGCCGTTTGGGCTATCAATCAATAGTTCGCCTAGTGCCTGATAGGTCACATCATTGGCGATAAACCTTTTCATCACTGGCATGTCATCTAGTCCGCCAACTTTCAATAAGTCTCTGGCTTCATGCGCTGCTGTTCCTTTTTTTAGTGCATCTCTGGCCTTGCCTTTATTCACTCCTTTTTGTAGCTTGGCGATTTCTTGTTGCGAGTTAAATTCAAATGCCGCGTCGTTAAATTCTTCGTAAGCTTTTGCCTGCATTTTCTTCAATGGTTTGATTGCCGCGCCCATGGTTGGTGATTTCATCACGCCAGAACTACCAACGACAGCGCCCCATAAATTACAAGTCACTGTCCAGTCATCTTTTTTCATCGGGCGCATGGCAACTTTGCGCCCGATGATCGTGGCCATCATCACTAAGACCGTTACCGCTGCAAAGTCTGGTGGGCATTGCATACGCTCTGAAATATCATGAACATAACCACGCAAAGCATCTGGCAAATAGTCATAATCAAACGGAAAAACGCTAGGCATCTCAGGCAATGGCTCTGGCTTCTCTTTCTTGCTGAACGCACTTAACGCGCCGTCAATCGCCGCCTTAACTGCTTCTAGTCCCTCGATCTGGTGCAAATCATTAAAGTCGGTTGGTTCGTTGGTGTCGCTGTTGAACTGTGGAACGGCAAGCAAACCCGATACCGCTTTTGCCGCTTTGCTTGCGCTGTCTAATCCCTTGTTGCCAGTGTTTTTAAATCGGTCGTTATCTGCGCAAAGTATCAGGCGAATCATTGGGAATTTCTCCCGCAATATCTTGGCGACTGCTTCAATATTGCCCGCATTGAAGGCCACGGCAACAGGAAAGCCCGTAGCAAGATGCAGACTTGCACCCGTTGCGAAACCTTCACATATCAATACCGTGTCGATAGGCTTGCTGCCAAAGCTGTAATAACACCCTTCGATACGGCCGCCGCTTTTAAACTTCTTGCCGCCGTCCTTGTCGATAAATTGCAAGCTGGTGATGTGCGTCGCTTCGTCACGGATTGGAATGATTAAAGTTTGGGTGTTCTTAAACTCTTTCACGCCATAGGGTTTTATTCCTTTGCGCTTGAGATACGGATTATCTTCACTGGCTTCTGTGGCGTTATTCCATAGCTCTGTGCATCGCTTGGCTGTCGCTATCTGTTGCGCTAGCTTTGCTGCATCTGCCTGCTCTCTGGCCTGCCGTAGGCGCTCTTGGTGCTGTTGTTGTTCTATTGGTGATAGGTTGGTAAGCGCCTTGCTGCACCACGTCCCTTTGTCGTCAGTTTTCCAATTGCCAAAGCTGCCAGCGGGTAGGCCGTCATCATGCAAAATATACCATGCAGATTTATTGCTTCCTTTGTCATCGCTTGTTGCGAAGCGGTGTATTTTTCCATCGGCCATAAGTTCGGACGGGTTTAAATCATAGGCCGCTAATGCATCACGAAATTGGCTGAATGTATCGGATATTGTGTCGATCATTTCGCCACCTCCACTTTGTAATTCAGTGGGTCAGCAAAGAAGCGGTGAAGCTCTCGGTTAGGATATGCCGTGCAACGTTCAGAGAATTTTACGGGTTGGGGTGCTTTACCTGCTCTGACTAATTGGCGGAATTTCTCACGACAAAAAGGTGAGAAGGGTGCAATCTGGTTCCAGCGACTCATGCCGTCGGCGGGTAATGTCTTGCTGGGGTTTGCTGCTGGGTTTGTGATGTGTGCCATGTTTGCCTTAGGTTCAAATTCCAACACTGGAGTTGGCGATGGTTGAACTTTAGGCGCTACTGCTAAATCAAAAAACATGCCTACTAGAAGGGTGGGAACTGTACTAGTAGGGTTCCAATTATTTTTTCGTCCTCTCCCTCTCCCAAGTTAAGCAAAATTTCTCGATCACTTTGGTGCTAGTAAGAATTTCAATTTTATCTAACATTGCCCTCGCAAATTGAGCTTTGCTCTTATATTGATGTTTGTTGTCTTGCCATTTCTCCCAACACTGTCGTACAAATTCTTTGTCCTTCTGGCTGCCGTTCTTGTCGTTTTCCCTTTTTTTATTACCGCCTTTGGCTGAGAACTGCCTTCTTTCTTCTTTGGCAAAACGTTCTTTCAATTCATCTTGCTCGCGTTTTCTTGCGTCTTCCGCTGTACTAACTGACAACATGTCTAATAACGCATAAGCAAGTCTTTGCCGCCGAAGTTCATTTGTTTTTTTTACATATTCCAGCATCCATGTAATTGCTCGCCATTCAATTGGACGTAACAATAAGATGGAGTTTAAAACCGCTTCATTATTAACTTTTGATTTGGAGGCAACAATTTCCAAAATATCAGGATTGCTTGTAAAAATCTGATCCCATGTTTTCTTTTTATAGTAGTTTTCTAGTTTCGTCTGTGACAAATCTTGAAATGATAGAGTTGGAATTTCCTGAATAAACTGATTCCTTTTTTTCTCAATCTCTTCATCGAGAATTGTATAAAGGTTTTTTTGTTCGTCAGGCAGTGAATCTAAGCACTCAACGTTGATTGAAGTAGTGCCACGTATCTGTGCACGTCGAATAATTCCTAATTCTTTCACGCTCACCCCTTCGCCCTTTAATACGGAAACCATGCCAGCAGATTAAAAGGGGCAAAACTCTGTTTTCCCGCCGTCGCGGTAGGCATGGTTAAACTGGTGTTTCAGTCGTTGTAGTGGTGACGACACGCAATAATAATTAAATCATCATCAGTAGCGCGATAAATCAGGCGGTTGATGTCGTCAATTCTTCTGCTCCAATAGCCCGATAAATTACCCACTAATGGCTCGGGTTTGCCGATCCCTTCGAACGGTTCTCGACTTGTCGCTTCGATCAATAAGTTAATCCGTTTGAGCGTTTTTTTATCTTGCCCGTGCCAGTACAGATACATGTCCCAGCCATCCGGTACAAAAACAATCCGCCTACTCATTAGCCGATAACAATTGACGCTCTTGCGGCAAACCCGCCTTGTCTTGCTCTATCGCTTTGAATAAGGCTCTGGCGTTGGCTGGGTTACTCAATAGGTAAAGGGTCTCTTGCAAGCTGTTGTAATAATCACGCCCCATTAAAATCGCGTCTTCACCATCGCGCCTATGAATGACTGTGATCTCAGCGTTATCTATGGTGCTATCGAGTACGCTTTTCAAATTATTGCGCGCCTCAGTGTAGGTAAGTATTCTCATTGTTTGCCTGTTTACATGTGCATTAATATGTACAAGTATAGCTTTGTTTGCCCGTGTGTGCCAATTAATCCGTTTTATTTATGCTGCCCTGAACGGTATTACATTGGGACTACTTAGTAAGCCATCCGTGTAATCTGCCCAATGCTGCATCATCTTTTTACGTTCCTCGATAAACTGCGCTCTATCGTAGGCGCTGGCGATCTTGTCCTTCTGTGCGTGTGCAAGCTGCCTGTCTACGGTTTCATGTCGATAGCCTAGCTTTTCTTTTAAGGTGGTCATCGCCAAAGCTCTAAAGCCGTGTGTCGTCATCTTGCCTTCATAGCCCATGCGGTTAAGCGCCATGCGGATTGCATCGCCAGTCATCGGTTTTTCGTGATCCCGCTGGTTCGGGAAAAGATACTTGTTGCCACCTGTGTACTGGTGAAGCTCTCGAAGTAGCTTTAATCCTTGGCGCGATAAACAAACGTGATGATCTGTGGTATCTGGATTGACGACTAGCTTGCCGCGCTTCATGCGCTGCCATGGAATCACCCATTCGCCAGTCTCTAGGTTGATTTCGCTCCATGGTGTAGTGCGTAATTCTGCGCTGCGAACAAAGATTAATAACATCAAGCGGATGGCTATTTTTGTTGGAAGATAAAGCCGTGCATTGTTTTCTCTGATCGCCGCGAGAAAGGCGGGCAGTTCATCTGGTGTGATCGTGGCAAAGTGTTTTGTCTTAACGTGCTTTAAAACGTCTTTCAAGTCAGACGCTGGGTTTTTGTTTTCTATACCGTGCTGGTTGGCATAGCTAAACACGCGGGCACACGCCGCTTTCATGCGTAGGGCGATCTCTCCCGCGCCTCGTCCCTCTATCTTGCGTAACGCTGCGATCATTTGCAGGTGTGTTATTTTGCTAACAGGCAGTTTGCCTATCTCTGGAAAAATATCTTTCTCTAATCGGCTAATCGTATCTTTGGCAGTAGATGCACTCCATTTACTTAACTGGGTAGTGTGCCATTGGCGGGCTATTTTTTCAAAAGTACTAGCATAGGTGTCAGTATCTAATTGTTTTTTCAGATCGCGCGCTTCTGCTGGGTCGGTTCCTTCGTTGATAAGATCCCGCGCAGCCTTGCGTTGGTCTCTGGCTTTCGCGAGGGCGATTTCTGGATATTTGCCAAAGGCTAGTGTATTGCGCCTGTCGTTTAGGCGGTAATCCATACGCCAATACTTCGCACCATCCTTATTCACTAGTAGGTAAAGCCCACCACCATCGGCAAGCCTGTAGTCCTTTGCTTTGGCTTTGGCATTTTTTACCTGTATGTCATTCAGGGGAGTGGCTAGCTTTGGCATTTTGGCAGTATCCAATTATGGTTGGCAGTAAACACTGACAAAGATACTGGCAAATGATGTGGGTGTAAATAGGCGTACTTTGCCGCTATGGGCGTAAAAAAACCCCTAAGTGATTGATTTCTTAGGGGCTTTTAGGCAAACTTTGCTAACGTTTGCAGTGTCATTGGCTCCTCGACCTGGACTCGAACCAGG
>JANYFV010000579.1 GCA_025359635.1 Undibacterium sp.
TGTTGTAAGCCGCTTCTTTTTCATATTTTTTAATTAATTCGTTCAGTGCAGAATTAGATTTTATTTTGTCGCCCAGCGCATACCAGACCATAGACAAACCGATCAAGCGCCATGATTCGTCTGGCTCTGACTGTATCTCCGTCAATGCCTCCTGCAATTTTCCTTTCGCGATGAATGCATCGCCGATATTGGCATGAGCGCCGATAAACTCGTGGCTCAAACTTAGTGCAGTGCGATAACTGGCAATGGATTCGTCCAGATCATTATTGGCCAGGTAATCAGAGCCGAGTGTCGCATGTATACCTGGCGACAATGGATCCATACTCAGCACTTTTTCACTAAACGCGATGGCCTGATCTGCCAGTCCTAGAGTCAACGCCAGAGAGGCTACATTACCCAGTACAAAGACATTATCTGGCTCCAATGTCAGTGCGCGTTTCATCTGTGTTGCCGCAACGGTCAGGTCACTATCGTAGGCCAACGCAATCTGTCCAAGCAATGCGTAGGCCGACGCTGAATCCGGATTAATCGTCAATGCTTTATTGGCCGCTTCGCGACTAAGTCGATATCCTTGCGCAATCGGCCGCAGCCCAATATCGGCCTGATCCATATACACATAACTCAGCTGAACCCAGGCTTTTTCATAAGATGGCTCAATCACCAAGGCCTTTTGGAGCAGTGTAATGGCCTGCGTGTAAGCATCGGATGAACGCTGCCTTACCAGTTGCCCGCTCTGCAAAAAAAACGCAAAAGCGCGCGGATCAATGGCCTTGGCCTTAGGTGTAATACCGAGAATTTGAATGTTAAGCTGACGCACTACCGCTGCCGAAATCTCATCTTGTACCGCAAAAATATCGGCCAAATCACGTTCGTAGGTCTCTGACCAAAGCTGGCTACTGTCCGCAGCACGTATCAGTTGCGCATTAATGCGAATTTTATTGCCCGACTTGCGGATGCTGCCTTCGATGACATGCGCGACTTTCAATTTTTTAGCAATCTCGCCAATCCCGATGTCTTTACCCTTAAACGAAAATGACGAATTGCGTGCGATCACCCGCAGTGCATGAATCTTGCTCAACTGGCTGCGCAATTCCTCAGAGATACCATCAGAAAGGTACTCTTGTTTTTTGTCACCGCTCATATTTACAAACGGTAATACCGCGATGGATTTACTATCGATCGTCTGACTGTTCGCACTCGCCGTCGCAGAAGAAATTATTTGCGTATTCGCGACGACCTTGTAAGTGGTGTAGTAACCGACCAAGCCGCTGGCAACAGCACCAACACCTGCGATTGCCACGATGGCGCCTTTAACGCGTTTCAATTTAAAGTAAAGTTTGGCGAACCGGCCAGGACTTATGGAGTCAGCACTCGGTACAATCAATGCATGGTCAATACTTGTCCGTGGCTTATGTGGCCGTGCGTGGGCTAACTTAGCTGCTTTGGACGTTTTCGGCATTTTCTTAATTGGATAAGTTCAGCACGTTTCAGCATTGCGGTGAGCGGTGATCATCTTCTTGATTCGTCAGCAACGCTATGACATTCAAGTATTGCGCAATTCATTCTTAGCTGCAAGGGCGATTCTCACTTTATGAGTGGCAAAATGGCGATATGAAATTATTGATATAACTTGGGGAGTGAACCGTTTTTCGTCCCTTTTTGAATTGCTTTGTCAATTCTATCAATGACCTCATCATAACGGCCTTTGCCACTGGCAAAATGTATCGTGTCATAAAACAGCGGTTTAACAGATATTTCAAAATGTTTGTCGCTCAGTTCCGGATCGTTAAATCCGGGAACCAATGTGCCATTCACGAAAATGGACAGTTGTTCACGGCTAAGCGCCTGAATAGCAGGTATCAGGATGACATCGCTACGTTTTGTAAACAGCCTCTTAAAACGGTCTCGACTAGAGCCGTAATCCTCCTGCACTGTAAATACATTATTACGGTCATTTTCGTATTCCAGTCCATGTGTCACGCCAACTCCGCTCGCAACGATCTTTCCTTCTAAATCTTTTGTTTCGGCCAAATTCGCGTTGGCTGCACCATAAGAAACCGCCCAAATATGCAGTGTGGTGACAGGCTGAGAAAATCGATAGAGACCAAGCCGCTCGCTTGTTTTTGAAAAACCATACAGAATACCCTTCCCTTGCTGCACTTCTATTTGCGCGCGCTTCCAGGGCAAGACGGCAAGCTCAAATTTCAAGCCCGCTTCATGTTCAAAATAACTGAAAATCTTGCTTATTTGCCCGCTTATGGGAACTTGTTTTCCCTTATCGTCAAGGTCTTCTGGCCAGTAAAGCTTGACCTTAATTGGAGTGGCAGCAATCGCGGAGACTGCAACTCCATATATAACAATGGAAAAAATGATCTGAAAAATTCGGCAGTTAAACATAATCAAATATGCACTCAGATTGGGCTATAAAAAGAAGTATGATCGCTTTTTTTCATTGAACAAATGAATATTTTTACTCAGCCTGAATGACAAATGCGCGAAATCAGCCAGCTGCCTGAAGCAAAGTAGCAAAGCGCATCAGGTCGAGATTTCCTCCCGATATCACTACGCCAACTTTTTTTCCAGTTAGATCAATTTGCCTGCTAAACAAAGCTGCAGCGCCAAGGCAACCGGTGGGTTCTACCAATATTTTCATACGGCCTGCAAAGAACTTCATGGCATCAATCAATGCGCCGTCGTCTACCGTCAAAATGTCATCAACCCGCTGTTGTATCACCGGGAAAGTGTAGTTACCCAGATGCTGGGTCTGCGCGCCGTCTGCTATGGTGTCTGGCGTATCGATATGCACAATCTGGCCAGTGCGAAAACTTTGCTGGCCGTCGTTGCCGGCTTGTGGTTCCACCCCAAACACCTGGCACGCGGGCAGCATGGCTTTAGCGGCGGTGGCACAGCCAGACAGCAGGCCGCCACCGCCTAGCGGAACTAATAATGCATCGAGCTCGCCAAGCTCTTCAATCAACTCTTTCACTAGCGTGCCTTGCCCGGCCATGACATGCGGATGATCGTAAGGTGGGATCAGCGTCAGGCCACGCTGCTCGGCGAGTTGCCGCCCGATAGCCTCGCGGTCTTCGGTATAGCGGTCATACAGCACCACCTCGGCACCATAGCCACGGGTTGCGGCCACCTTGATAGCCGGTGCATCAGTGGGCATGACGATCACAGCTTTTACACCGAGCATGCGCGCCGATAAGGCGATGCCCTGCGCATGATTACCCGAGGAGAAAGTGACGACACCGCGTGCGCGTTGCTCCGCACTGAACTGTGCGATGGCGTTGTAGGCACCACGAAATTTGAAGGCGCCCGAGCGCTGAAAATTTTCACACTTGAAAAATACCTGCGCACCAGTCAGTGCATCGGCAGTGCCAGAAGTCAACACCGGGGTACGGTGCGCCACCTTGGCGATGCGTTCATGGGCTTTGATGATGTCGTCGAAACTGATCGCAAGTTGGCTCATGCCGGACTTTCAAAATGGATAAATATGGATAGGCTACCGCGCCCAAAGTCTGGGTAGGGCAATCGGCTACAATAGTGGTCTTATTTCAAGCTATTTTACTCAATTACACCCGTGCCTGTCCTCGCTTATCCACATCACCCGCCAGCTGGCCGCTGGCAACAGCTCGTTGCGCCGCTTTGGCTGGATCAGCTGACGGCTGGCAGGTCGACAGCACCGTCAGCACACTGGCAGCTATTTGAGGTAGGCAACGATACCGGATGGAGTTATTCATCCGGCCATATTCCCGGTGCCGCGTATCTCGATACCAGCTGCTTCGAACAGGCGCCATTATGGAACAAAGTGGCCGATGCCGACTTATTGCAATACCTGTTAGCCAAGGGCATCGCCCACGACAGCTGCGTCATTTTGTATGGACGGAATAACCTGGCGGCGGCGCGCGTTGCCCACTTGCTGCTATACGCCGGGGTGCAAGATGTACGCCTGCTGGATGGCGGCCTGTCCGCCTGGAATGCGGCTGGCTTGCCATTGAGCTGTGCTGGCCACGCTGCACGCGCATCGATCAGCAGTTTTGGCTGCACCTTCCCCGCGCATCCCGAATACCTGATCGATACAGCACAGGCCAAGCGCTTATTACACACGGAAACCGCGGTATTGGTTAGCATCCGCAGCCGGGCAGAATTTTGCGGCCAGACTTCTGGCTACAGTTATATTCAAGCCTGCGGCGAAATTCCCGGCGGGCGCTGGGGCCAGGCAGGTGCGGACGGCGACATCAACAGCATGAGCGCCTTCCAGCATGCCGATGGACGGATGAAACCCGCCCTTGAAATCTGCCGCTTCTGGCATGCGGCCGGCATCTATCCCGCGCAGCACAACGCCTTCTATTGCGGCACCGGATGGCGCGCCTCGCTGGCCTTCTTTTACGCCTGGGTCATGGGCTGGGAAAATATCAGCGTCTACGACGGTGGCTGGCATGAATGGAGTAGCGATCCGGCCAATCCGATTGAACGCCGCAGCGGTGTAAAAAACTTGATTGCGGCTTAAGCTTTGTGAGTAAAGCGACGGCGCGCTTTCAATAATATAAGTCGATTCCAAGTCGTCGCTCATTGAGTGAATCAGTGGCGAAGCCGACCTAAAAACGTACCAATTTCCGTCAATTTACTTCTCTGCTTTTTTACGGCACTTAGGGCAAGTAACGGCAGCGTCTGAACATAAAGCCCAGCCATCATTTTTATCGCCGTGGGTTCTACCGCATAGCGTGTACGCATGCTTGACGAGACCAGATTTCAATTCCGCAGCATTGCATCG
Source organism: Undibacterium sp. (assembly GCA_025359635.1). GTDB lineage: Bacteria > Pseudomonadota > Gammaproteobacteria > Burkholderiales > Burkholderiaceae_D > Undibacterium. The sequence continues at coordinate 4,778 of JANYFV010000579.1, forward strand.
AACCACATGCACCACCATTCCCTGCTCGCTACGCACGCCATTTACGCTACGGCCTGAGAGTATGGCGGGTGACAAAGTTGACTCCATGTTGAATTCCTGTTGGTAGGTTATTTGGTTTGGAATGATACCTGTGGAATTGATTGGCCGGTTGAAATCGTAAGCTGCGCTATGCACACCTCTCATTCAAAAAAACATATATTTATTGGCAGCGCGACGTGATGTGGTGCGCATGGCGCACCTTTGTATTATGGTTTTGTAGTTTTGATGTAAAAAGTAACACTGTCGATTGCGCCGCATAGGGGTTGGCGTAATTTGTTTCAATCAAGAGATGATAGTGATTATCCATCAGGCAGTAGGCATGGCAATACCAATCATAGCGATCCACCGCGGTTTTCAACAAAGATAAAAACCG
>JANYFV010000331.1 GCA_025359635.1 Undibacterium sp.
ACCTGGAACATGACTGACTGCATAAAATCAGCGCCACCCTCCATACCAGCTTTATTTGCAGCGATCAGCAAATCCACTTTTTCTTTGATCGGGACGACGCGCCAGTCTTTCTTGATCGGCGTAGCCCAACTGACTTCGCCGACACCTTTTACCGGTGCCAAACGCACTGGTTCAGTTTGCAGCTTGGCATTGGCTTTGGCAATCGCCACAGCCTGGCGCGCCGCTGCGGCCACACTATCGGGAGAGAGATCATTAGTGGCGGAGAAGCCGTATGCGCCATTCGCAATGACGCGTACGCCTATGCCGGCCGATTCGGTATTTGCGACGTTCTCTACATTCAGGTCACGGGTGGAAATGAATTGATTCAGGTAGCGCCCGATACGCACATCGCAATAACTGGCTCCGGCTCCGGTAGCGGCATTCAGTGCGGTATCGGCCAGGACCTTTTTGAATTGTGCCGAGACTGGTTTTAAGAGTTCATCTGCAGTGATCGCACGCGCAAAAGCGGGCATCAACATTGATCCTAGCGCCATACCACCTAGGTTAAGAAAATCACGTCGTTCCATTATGTCTCCTCAATTTCAGGCTTGTCTGCCTGGGTTGTTTACGTCTGATGATTATTCGGACTGGTTCTAATAGCTACAATAAGGTAACAGAAAAACTCTGACAGATTACTGAAAAATAAGTTCCAATAAAATATTGCTGCGGTGCAAAAATTTGTTCTATGCGGTCTATAGCAGAAGTGGATTTTTAGAGTACAAAAAATAAAATTGCGACGTAATGTGCACTACTGCCAGCAAGAACAAATAAATGCCAGATCCCATGAGCGTGGCGCAGGCGTGTGTCGAGAACGTAAAAGATAATCCCGACGGTATACAGGATACCGCCCGCCGCGACCCAGGCAAAACCAGTTGATCCGAGTGCATGCTTCAAGGGAACCAGGGCAGCCAAGGCAGCCCAGCCCATGACGATATAAATCACCACAGATAAAATGCGCGCATCGGTTTTTTGCCTTAATTCTTGCCAGCTACCAAAAATCGCCAGACCCCAGATCACCGCCAGCAAAGTCCAGCCCCAATTGTCGCGCAGGCTGACCAGACAAAATGGTGTGTAACTACCGGCAATCAACAAATAAATACTGTGGTGATCGAGTTTTTGAAACAGCTCTTTAATCGGGCCACGCAGGCTGTGATACATAGTAGAAAAACTGTACAGCAATACCAGCGTGATCCCGTAGATAATGACACTGATGATTTTCCACGGGTCGCCAGTGAAGCTGGCAAATACGATCAGTACAACACTGCCGATCAGCGCCAGAATAGCGCCCACCAGATGGCTGATGGCATTGAATTTTTCTCCGTGATACATGGGCTAGACCTGACTTTAAAGAAGGATATTATTGACTGTTTGCCGGCTTGCTATACAAATCAATGATGCTGCTGATGGCGTCTTGACAGACCTTGCAAAAACTGCCGCTGCGATCAAACATCAGGCATTGCAATTCTGCCCGGTAGTAACCGTTGGCCTCGTAGTTGGCACCTTCAAATGCCCCCACCACATGCTGGTGCGGTGCCTTGGAAAACAGCTCAGAAGTATGCGCCAGTTCTTCGCGGAACAGGGCATTCATTTCGGCTTCCGGGCGATTGGCGGCACGCAGCGCGGCGCGGCGTTTTTGGATACCGCGCGAATATTCTTCATACGCCGCTTTTGGCCATGCAGACGGTAGCGCCATACCGGTTTTGACTTGCGTTTTCCACTTCAAGTTTGCCGGATCGCGTAGTGCAGTGACGTTTGGCTCCCAAGGTTCAGGTCGCACACTATTCGATTGAAAGGCGCTTTGATACGCGACCGGTGAAGTGTAATACTCATCTGCCAGACCGGCAAAGTGATGACCGAATTCGTGCACAAATAAATAATTAGCCCAATCGTTGCTCGCCGCCGCGGTGCTGAACTGGCCGTAAATCCCGCCGCCGCCATAGGTATCGTTATTAACTAAAATTTCGATAAACTCATACGGTGCATATTGTGCGATCTCGCGCAGGGCACGGTTGTCAGTAGTCAATACATAGCGTTCGCTGCCGAAAATGTCGTAACGAGTGCCCAGTTTAGATGCATGATGCACGCCAGTGGACGGGCGAGATACGCCAGATTCCTGGGTAGCGACGGCGATGGCCCAGACATTGAAGTCATTCGCGCGTTCACGAAATGGCGACACCTTGAACAAGTGATCGGACAGGCGGCGGGCATCGGCTTCAAATTTCGCCATATCAGCCTGAGTGTAGCCATCGCCCAAAATCAACAGATCGACTTTTTCGGCGGACGAGCCATTCACGCGGATCGGAATAGTCTTGGCTGGCGCAGGCGCTACTTTGCGCACAACATCTGGCGCATCGGTGTCAATATCGATACTCCATACGACAGAAAAAGCATTGCGTTCATCACGTTTGAGGATACGTACCCGAACCGGTTTTTCTGGTTTAGGAAAGCGCACCGATTCTTGAAAGCCACGGCTAATCTTGCCCGCTTCGTCAGTACTGCGCCACTCACCAAAAATGGTCGAGAAACCGCGCGAGTAAAGCAGATCTCCGGTCTGGGCATCAAGCACCTCAACGCGATTCTGGCCGCGGTCAGTATTGTCGTCGTTACGCGCTAAATTGCCTGGCCACGGCAAAGGTTCGATCAGTATCGCCTCAATCGCGTATTGCTCAGCCAGAGCATTGCCACTGTGCAGATAATCAAGCCTGACCGTGGCGGGCACCGCTGCATGTGCAACGCCGGTGCTGAACGTCAATGCAACGATCGTAGCAATCGCAGCAATTGCAGCAATAAAACGTTTGAATGAGCTAAATAATCTCAAATACATAGCAGGTCCTTATTGGCCAGGGAGGAGGGAGTACGGCAAAGTATCGTGTTACGGCAACAAGGTCTATTGTAATCTCTGCTTTAACCATGAATCGATCTGCAAAGCTGAAGATTGTGGCGAAATAGTAATTTCGAAAGCCTGGTGTAATTTCATAGGCACATGGAAAATGGGGAGAGTAAAAATGTCGATTCACCAGAATCCAGATCGGATGCTGAGCTTATCCACGCGAAAAGCTATTGATACTTTTGTAAAATTTCCATCATTACGCCGCGTTTTTCCATTTCTGCGAAAGCCGATTTTAAATCTTGTTCGGTCAGGCCTGCCTTGGGGTTGAAAGCGCACTGGGCTTGGTAGGACGTCACGATAAAGCTGGAGCTTAAATAGGATTTCATG
>JANYFV010000362.1 GCA_025359635.1 Undibacterium sp.
CCATGCGTTATAAATATGGTGCAAATGACCGCAGCCAAAAGCTTAAATACCATATTCAGACTAGCGGCCGTTCGCTGCATGCACAAGAGATTGATTTCAACGATATCCGCACTACCTTGCAAGCGCTGATCGCCATCTACGATAACTGCAACAGCCTGCACACCAACGCTTACGATGAAGCTATCACTACGCCTACCGATGAATCCGTCCGACGCGCCTTGGCGATTCAGCTCATCATCAACCGCGAATGGGGTCTCGCCAAAAACGAAAACCCGATACAAGGCAGCTTCATCATCGAAGAACTGACGGATTTAGTAGAAGAAGCTGTGATGCAGGAATTTGAACGTATCGCCGAACGTGGTGGCGTGTTAGGGGCAATGGAAACCGGCTACCAGCGCGGTAAGATCCAGGAAGAATCCATGCATTACGAACATCTGAAGCACGATGGAACTTTGCCTATTGTCGGGGTAAATACCTTCCGCAATCCTAAGCAAGGCGATACGCCGCAGAAGATAGAACTGGCGCGCTCGACTGAGGAAGAAAAGCAATCGCAATTGACACGCTTAGCCGATTTCCATCAACGCCACGCCCACATCGCGCCACAAGCGCTGGCAGCCTTACAGCAAGCTGCGATCAATGATGAAAACGTCTTCGCAACCTTAATGGATGCCGCCCGAGTTTGCTCTTTAGGGCAAATTACTACGGCATTGTTTGAGGTGGGTGGGCAGTATCGACGGAATATGTAAAAATGATTTCATAAGATAACAGACTCGGGATTGTTTATGAGTTCTTTTATCATTATTCAGTACAAAAACGCTAATTTTTGAATGAGAAATTGTTATTCATTAAATGCTGAAAGTTCGCGCGCTCCAAAAACTAAGTGTACTTTTTTAAAGGCAAATCTATCCAAGCGCAACCAATATAGTCTGCTGTGGTATTGAGTTCAATAATACTAGGTCCATTGGCTGTAATCGCCATATCTAGCCCAGCAAGATGCATGTGAGGAAAAGCGGCAATCGCCTCTCCAGCCAAATCCATGGCTTCTTTCCAGAATGGAATTTGGAATCCTAAAAGTGTAACTTCTGAATCAGGATGGGCTGTTAAGGCATGTCCCGCATGCGCAGGATCAAATACTTCACAAACCTTTCCTGTGACGATATTTACTGGACAAGCAATTCCACCGCTAGAGGTATTATCTACTTGGCTACCTTTACGTCCAACTCTTAGATATCCACCCAATATTTGCCATTTATTCTCTTTCCAAACAACCCAAATTCGAATTGTATTGAGCGAGCTTTCATTTAAATTTGCCATTGAGTGATGTTGTTCAAGATATGCTTCAAGTAAAAATCCACTTTTACTCTGTATGTTTTGTGACCACCAGTCGTTCACGCTTAGTGGCGTATCGCCAATTTTTTTTACTAATTGAATTGAGTCACGAACACTAACAATTTTGTAGCTAGCAAATCCGAATCCACCCCAACCTTCAACTAGCTTGAAACAAATACGCTCACCAATATGTTGAGATAGAAGCCGTGTTAATTGTTCTGGCTCACGAACAGGGAGCCCATCCGCGCATCGGCCCCGAATAGGGTGTATAAAGCCAATAAATTTTGGTGTCGGTAACCGCTGGAGACTTAAGACGGATTTCTCTATCAACTTATGCTGTGAAGCTTTCTGATAAACAGGAGGATTCATACGAGAAGTGAGTTTTCGGTATTCACTTCTATTCACGTGTTGCCATTTATCACTAAAGGGAATCTCAGCTCGACCCCAGCGCGCCTGAACGTAATATCCAGGTCCGATGCCACGAATAAAATACAGTAAAACCATTTCCAGAAGTTGCCGCTTGATGGAAATTTGTGGTGAAAGAAATGGTGCGGACCAATATTCGCTAATTTCTGCAGTGAGATTTCTAATTTTCATATGTATTGAATAGGTTCATGAGTATCGGAATGTTGATTTATTAATATTAATCCATCATATTTTATCTTATATTGGAGTTGTGAATTAGTTATTGTTTTATTTGAGGCGATATGAGAACGCTAGTTGATTGCTCTAACGGATGTAATAGCGTTTGTGCTCGGTTATACTGCAAGCCTTCCGATTCACTGCTTTGAAAGCATTTATGTCTACCCTACCAGCTTGCCCCGTCTGCTCCATGGAAAACACTTATCCTGACGGCGAAAATTATGTTTGTGCTGATTGTGGTCACGAATGGCCGATGGTTGCTGCGGAAGCGGGCACTGATAGCGATGACCGTATCGTCAAAGATTCCAACGGCAACGTTTTGTCAGATGGTGATGCGGTCGTGCTGATTAAAGATTTGAAAGTCAAGGGATCCTCCATTACCTTAAAAATGGGTTCCAAGGTAAAGAGTATCCGTTTAGTCGGCGGTGATCACGAAGTCGATTGTAAAATGGATGCCGGCAGTTTTATGTTGAAGGCATGCTATCTCAAAAAAGTTTGATTTTGTGGCGGAGCGAATGAAAAGCTAACTCATTTATGCTTAGCTTCTTTTTCACAGCGTGCGATTTCCGCTTCATAAGCATTGAGAAAGGTATTCCCAAAAAACGTTTTATTTTGGCTTGCTTTTTCTTTCTTGATGCCTTGATATAGCTCGACCAGTTGCGTCCACATCTTAGCTTTGCGTATTGAAGGGAAAAGTTTTTCAGTGAGGTTTGGTTCTGCCAACGGGCTTTCTATTTTGGCGGGATCAAATCGCGCTATTCCATCTTCCTGTGCGCTATGAAAGCCGACCAGCATAGCACTGTGATGTGCTTGCAGATCGCGATAGGCTTCTTGCATTGCCTCGACTGGAGGCATAAATCCGGGCATTCTTTTGCGCAGCATTTGCAGCACAACTGCATCAGCCTTTTGCAAAAATTTAAGAGGATTATTGTTGCGCATAACGATCATCGTTGCGTCGGCATTGACTTCACGTTTCACCAGCGAACGATTTTGTAACAAACTGTGGGTGCCGTGTATTGAAACGCTGAGTAATTTCCCCACCATCTCCATTAATTCTGGCGTCAATTTGCTACGATTTCCCAGCTCCAATGCTTGATCGGTAATCCCTGCGCCTTTCAGAAACGCATCAAAAAGTTCTTGTTGAGTGGCTTCAACTGATTCAATTGGTTCGGTGGAAGGTTGTTCAGACATAAGGTGTGTTCCTGTTGTAGTTGCTTGGGTATCGAATCGTGTAGTGGCAGTGATGATGGGCAGATGTTTAAACTAGTCTAACCATCAGCATTGATGCGCGTGATTAGCTTGGCGAGCACTTGTTCTGCTTTGTCATTTTCCACCTGGCAGGTGCCTGCATTCTCGTGTCCACCACCACCGTACTCCAGCATCAGTGGTCCAATATTCGATTTAGATCGACGGTTGAGAATGGATTTGCCCGTGGCAAAAACTGTATTTTGATTTTTAAGCCCCCATAACACGTGGATAGAAATATTCGTGTCAGGAAATAAGGCATAAATCAGGAAGCGATTGCCTGCATAGATGGTTTCTTCATTGCGCAAATCGAGTACCACCAAGTTTTTATGTACTTTGGCACATTTGATTATTTGCGTCTTGCATTTTTCTTCATGCTCAAAATACAGATCGACGCGTTCTTTAACGTCTGGGCTTTGCATGATTTGATCGATATTCTGGGTTTTACACAGGCTAATCAAATCCATCATCAAGGCGTAATTCGAAATTCTGAAATCGCGAAAACGCCCAAGACCTGTGCGGGCATCCATCAGAAAATTCAATAAATCCCAACGCTCAGGATTGAGCACTTCTTCACGGCTAAATTGCGCCGAATCACCTTTATCTACCGCTGCCATCATCTCGTCCCAAGCTGCAGGGAACGCTGTCTTGCCTCCGTAATAATCATAAACAACACGTGCTGCCGACGGCGCTTCAGGATGAATAATATGATTGATTCTGGCACCATCATTGCGAATGAGTTCAGACAGGTGGTGATCAAAGGCTATGTGTATGCCTTCAACGTAGGGCAGATTGGTACTGATATCGTTACCGGTTACTTCGATTTTTCCGTCTTGCATGTCTTTGGGATGGACAAATTTGATTTCATCAATTAAATCAAGATGCTGAAGTAAAACGGCGCAAACCAGACCGTCGAAATCACTGCGGGTAATAAGGCGGAATTTTTTTGTGTCGGCAGACATGAATACTCCCTGTGTTTGGATGGCTTTCCGTTAGGCAATAGCCTTGCTGGCTGAAAATTGCCAAACTCGTGCAAAAACTACTTTAATCACTTTTAGCTGTGCTGTCTATCTGTACCTTAGATTCTCCCATTTGAATTCATCGATTGTGAGATTTATGAACTTGCTTGAATTACGTTCACGGTACGTCTTGCTATACTGTAGACCTGAACGCACATGCAAGTTTTGATTTATTTTTCCTTCAATCAGACGCTTTATCAAATAGAAATCCATTCATGCTTAAGAAAAAATCTGCTCCAAGTTATCAAATAGTTGCCGCGCTTATGGTATTTATTTGTGGCGCTTTGATTGGTCACTTATCTGGATGTACTGCCGTCAACCCATATTACGATCCTGGCAAACCTCACCACACTGAAAAGGGCTTCAAAAATAATTATAGTGGTCCGGTATCCAAATCATTTTTGGATTTTTTAAAATGGCAAATTCATAGAATCGCAAATGATCTTCCACCAAAGGCACAGACGCCAACACCAGTTGTGCCAGCAGATCTGGCCTTTATCAGTAGCAATGCCAAGGCTGGTGCGAACATGCAACCTGCAGTCACCTGGATCGGGCATGCTTCAACTTTGGTTCAGGCGAGTGGTTTGAATGTTTTGACTGATCCCGTATTTTCGCAGCGTGCATCTATGTTTAGCTCGGTTGGCCCGATTCGTACGCAAGCGCCTGGTTTGAGTCTGGAGCAATTGCCAAGGATCGATGTGGTATTGATTTCACATAATCATTTTGATCATCTGGACATCAACTCGGTTGTGGCACTTGCCAATCAAGCTGGTGGCTCGCCGCAGTTTATTGTGCCCTTGGGAGTTAAACCTTGGATGGAAAATCTGGGCATAAGCAAGGTGCATGAGATGGATTGGTGGGATAGTTTTATGGTTGGAAAAGTAGAGTTTATGTTGACTCCGGTGCAGCACTGGTCGGCGCGCGGCATTACTGATCGTAGCCAGACTTTGTGGGGTGGATGGGCAGTCTTTGGAGTAGATTTTCAATGGTACTTTACTGGCGATACTGGCTACTCGCACGATTTTATTGATACTAAGGCGCGCTTTGCTTCGCGTCAAACGCAGGCGCTAGGCGGCGGTTTTGACCTGGCCTTGATTGCAGTTGGTGCGTATGAACCGCGCTGGTTTATGAAGGAACAGCACATCAATCCTGCTGAGGCAATCCAGATACATCAAGAGCTCGGTGCTAAGCGCAGTATGGGTGTACATTGGGGCACCTTCAATCTTACTGATGAACCCTTGGATCAGCCGCCAAAGGATTTAGCCATGGCGCGTCAAGCTGTGCATCTTGAAGAGGATGCCTTTTTCGTTTTAGCGGTGGGCGAGACGCGCAAGCTTCCTGTGCGATCGCTTCGCTGAACCACGCAAGTTCATCAGGTTAAATTTTTAAAAAAATAGACGCAAAACATTGAACAAAAAATGTTGTAATCAAGAGGTCGATGAATGAACACAGAAAATATACAAGCTGCTGTAAACCTAAGTGAAGGCGCAGCAAATAATAATTATCTCGATGCGTTTGAGGTAAGGGTGCTGGCGGTGCTGGCCGAAAAAGAAGCCACTACACCGGATAATTATCCTATGTCGCTCAATGGCTTGGTGAATGGCTGCAATCAATTGTCTAGCCGCGACCCTGTGATGACCATTTCTGAAAGTGTGGTGATCGAAGTACTGGATCGTCTGGCACAGAAAAAGCTGGTGAGTGTGATCAATCAGGCTGGCGCGCGCGTGGCCAAGTACGAGCATCGTATGCGCATTAAATGGATGCTTGAGCAAGATAAGCTTGCCACGTTAACCATTTTGATGTTGCGCGGTTTTCAGACTGCCGGTGAAATCCGCAACCGTTGTGGCCGTCTCCATGAATTTTCCTCGGTGGCTGAAGTAGAGACCAGTCTTGAATTTTTGATGGATAAATATCCGGCAATTGTGGCGAAATTA
>JANYFV010000389.1 GCA_025359635.1 Undibacterium sp.
TGCGCAAGTCGCCGGCAAAGCCGTGCGCCATCAGCAAGCCATCAACCAGTCGCGCTGGCAAATAAGCCGACAAATAATTCGCTAGATTTTTCTTGCTGCTGATCTTGGCATCGATCAAATCTTGCGCCACATCAATTTCAGGTAGCAAATTGATGCGGATTGCCTGTCCCGCCTGCCAAAAACTGGAAATTTGCAAAACCGCTGGCCCAGATAAGCCGCGATGGGTAAATAACAAATCTTCGCGGAACACGGTTTTATTCTTTTTTTCGCCGGTCTCGATATCTACCTCAAGAGAAATCCCGGACAGCGGAACAAACGCCTCCCAGCTCGCCGCATCAAAAGTTAAGGGCACCAGAGCCGGGCTGGGCGCTATCATTTTTAGATTGAAATGCTGGGCGACTTTGTAAGAGAAATCGGTCGCGCCGATTTTTGGAATAGACAATCCACCAGTCGCGATAACGACACTATGCGCGTGTATTTCATCCTGTTCGGCATTGATGACAAACTCCACTTCACCACCTGGCACATCACTGCGTTCCACGCTAAGAACCTTACATGGCATGCGCCAGGTGACTTTACCCAAATCACATTCAGTTTTAAGCATGCGGATAATATCTTCGGCACTATCATCACAAAATAACTGACCTTTGTGCTTTTCATGAAACGCAATTTTGTAGCGCTTCACCATCGTCAAAAAATCTTGCGGAGAATATCGCGACAAAGCGCTCTTGCAGAAATGCGGGTTTTCAGAAAGGAAGTTGGCGGGACCGGCATGTAAATTTGTAAAGTTGCAACGTCCTCCGCCAGAAATCCGGATTTTCTCGGCCAGTTTGCTGGCATGATCGATGATCAAGACACGCTTGCCACGTTGCCCGGCGACTGCAGCGCACATCATGCCTGCAGCGCCGGCACCGATGACGACGACATCATATTTTGGTTTGTGTTGTAACTTATTTTCCATCTCCGTCATTGCCTGTTTTCTCAATAAATATTGTGGCCGATTGTAGCTGATCCGCTTGACTTGGACGGAATTGAAATCAAAATCCTTTAATGACAGCACATGCATAAAAAAATCAGATGCGTTCAGTCTCTTGCCTTGGTCGCAAAGACTTGGATGCAAATCGCAAGAGACTGGAAGCAATGCGTAGCAACATGAATGCTTAGTGCATATCGAACTCGGTCTACGATATCGACAGTATCCCGTTGAACTAAAATCTCGAATACTGATCGAAGCCCAAGTCAACAATCAAGCCACGACTAACCTTATGCTCTTTTCAAGCGCTTATTCGCGACGTAGTTTTCAACGATGGATCACCCTACTGGGCATCTTGCTCTTACATCTCGCTGTACTGTGGATTTTTATACCCGGCAAAAATCAGCCCAAAACAGAGCGTGTGCAATATCTATCGCTTTTTAATGGCCGTTCAATTGAAACATTAAAAAATACAGCAGAAAATTTGCAGCCACCTGTACACAAGAACAGGCGAAAATCAGACGTCACAAAAGCCGCAATCCCCGAAACGACTTCCAATGCGCAAAGAAATGATATGACCGCCGCATTACCAAGTACCTCAAATATCGACTCCGACATCAAACTCAACCTCGAAGCGCTACGTGGCCAAGCGGTGCAAATCGAACGCACTCGCGTTAAGTCTGATATAGAAAAAATGAACGAAAGAAAAAAACTCAATCTAAGTATCGAAGCGACATTGGATAGGGAAATAAACCAGATAGAGTTACCAGAATGTCGCGCCATACTTCTAGGCAAACTCATGCCAGAACGAATGATGATCATCCAAGATCACAGTAAAAAGAAGTTTTGCCGTTCATCCATGTAATTATGCAGAGCGCAGACCGCATAAGTCTTTAGCCGCACCACCAATCAATTGATTTTATCTTGCTTCCTTTCGGCGGTAACAGCCTTGTCCTTTTCATCCCCATAACGGTGCGCAATAGTTCTTTTTGAATGCGCACGTCGGGCGCAAAAAGTTTCAATACGCCATTGCAAAGCTGTTGTTGATACAGTAAAAAATTTCCCGTGGCCAATAATTTGTTTGCAATTTACAACGCCTTTGTCAATTTTTTTAACATCTTGCGGGGTTCCATAAAGTAGTTCTTGACTTGATTCAAGCAAAAAGAGATAAAGCTTTATCGGTGGCGCAATCGTTTGCGCAATCGTTTGCTTTTATTGGGTGCATTGCACCATTAAAATAGCAATTAACCCTTTTTGTATCAGGGTTTTATGCACAAAATTTGCTCGTACTATTGAAATTTAACCTAGGAATAATTCCATGCGTAAATCAACATCACCTCAGCGATTTATACCAAGCAGTACGCTGTCCGCACTTTCACTAATCGCTCTCGCCGTAGCCACGGCGTTTCCCGTGCAAAGCGCATTTGCTCAGGCAGCAAAACCTGCGGGCGACGAAGCTGGCCAACTAGATACCGTGATCGTTACCGGCCAGCGCCGCTCTGAAAATTTGAAAGACGTGCCTTTGTCAATTTCTGCCATCAAAGGTGAGGCATTAGATACCTACAACGCCAGCGGTCAAGATATCCGCTTTATGGCTAGCCGCGTTCCTAGTTTGAATGTGGAATCCGATTTTGGTCGCGTCTTTCCGCGTTTTTATATTCGTGGTCTGGGCAATACCGATTTCGATTTGAATGCATCACAACCAGTTGGGCTGATTTATGACGATGTAGTACAAGAGAATCCGATTCTGAAAGGTTACCCAGTCTTCGACGTCGATCAGATCGAAGTACTGCGCGGCCCGCAAGGTACTTTGTTTGGCCGCAACTCTCCAGCCGGTGTCATCAAGTTTGACTCTGCCAAACCGACTAATGAATTTGGAGGTTATGCCAATCTTGGTTACGGCAATTACAATGCCATCAACCTTGAAGGTGCAGTTAATGTGCCATTGAGCAAAGAATGGGCGATGCGCTTCTCAGGCCAATCGCAAAATCGTGATAACCGCGTGCACAATCCACAACCCACAGGCACTAAGGATCTTGAGGGTTACCACGACAATGCCGCACGCCTGCAATTGCAATACACCACCAAAGACTTTAGCGCCCTGTTTAACGTGCATGGCCGTGATCTGTCGGGCAATGCCACACTGTTCCGTGCCAACATCATCAAAAAAGGCACGAATGACTTGGTCGATGGCTTCAGGTACGACAACTACCCTACCGATGGTATCAATACACAGACATTAACTTCCACTGGCGTAAACGCGCGCCTGCGCTGGGATTTGGATGGCATGACTTTATATTCAATCACTGCTTACGACAAAGCCAAGCTGTATAGCCGTGCTGACGTTGACGGTGGCTATGGCGCATCGTTCATGCCAACTATGGGTCCTGGATTTATCCCCTTCAATGCCGAAACTGCGGACGGTGTACCTGACTTAAAACAAATCACACAGGAACTTCGCCTGCAGTCGAATACCAAAGACCCCCTGCAATGGATAAGTGGTTTGTATTTATTCAAAGAAGACATCCAGGTTGACAGTTTCAACTTCGATACATTTGCTCCTGGCAATCCACAGAATGGCTATGCGGTTCAGCACCAGCATGCTAAATCTTGGGCTGCATTTGGCTCGATTAACTATGCAGTGACTGATGCGTTTAAATTGCGCGGCGGTGTACGTTACACCAATGACAAGAAAGATTTCGACGCAATCCGCACTATCAATCCTTTCGGTGGACCTGCTCACACATTGCGTACCGCACATCCTGAATCGACCAACGTCAGCTGGGATATCGGTGCAAACTATACGGTTGATAAAGCGACCAGCGTTTATGCGCGTGTTGCTACGGGCTACCGTGCACCAAGTATTCAAGGTCGCGTATTGTTTGGCGACGATATTTCTGTAGCGAATTCAGAAAAAGCTCTGTCGTTTGAAGCTGGTGTTAAACAGGATTTGTTCAATAACACTGCTCGCCTCAGCGCTACGGTCTTTCATTACGATGTCAAAGACTTGCAGTTGACTGCGGGTAGCGGAAGCGTCAATCAAAATAGATTGGTCAATGCAGATAAAGCCACAGGTCAAGGTGTTGAAGTCGAGTTTCAGGTCAACCTGAACCGCAATTTCAAGGCGAGTGTTGGTGGTAGTTATAACGATACTGAAATCAAAGACGCAAAGTTATTTGTTTCCCCTTGCGGTGGTGGTTGCACAGTGACAAATCCAGCAGGCCCTGTTGCCGGAACAGTCTTAATCGGTGGCAATCCATTGCCACGCGCACCTAAATGGGTAAGCAATTTCTCACTACGTTACAACGCGGCTTTAGGCGATGGCGAGATCTATGCTTACACCGATTGGTCATACAAAGACAAATACAATATGTTCTTGTACGAAGCGAAGGAATATACAGCTAAATCACTGTTTGAAGGCGGCTTGCGCGTAGGCTACAAGTGGGCTGACGGTAAATATGAAGTGGCTGCTTATGGCCGTAACATTACCGACAAACAGCAAGTGATTGCTGCAATTGATTTCAATAACCTCACAGGTATATTGAATGAGCCACGCGCTTATGGTGTTCAGTTCAAGCTTAACTTCTGATCGATTTAAGCTGTAATGCAAAAGCGCCGGATGATCCATCCGGCGCTTTTTTTATTTTACACAAAACTATCCGGTCTGCCTGGCATGAAGCAGTTTCGCCACCATCGCACAATGCTCGACCTGGTCCGCAATATTCGGTGGTACAGGAATATCGCCATTCAATACCGCCGTGATCCATGCAGCCGTTGTCTCGGCATCACATGTCTCTGGCGTATCCGGTAAATTTCCTGAAACACTTTGATGTGTTTGCACCAGCGTAGTACATTCGCCTTCGTGATACCAATCGATCTGTTGTGCCCGCGCTGTATTCGCCACGGTTTCACCTTCGGTGCCGCGCATCAGGAAAGCATCGCCCCTGTCATGTGGTGCAATTTGACTAAAATAATGCTGCAACATTTGCAGATACTCAGGATGCGTGTAAGAGGTTAACCTTAATGCCGCTGTCGTAAAAGGTTGTAAAATTTTCACTAATGTATGCGTCGAACTACGCACTCCCAACACGCGCCGCATGGAGAGTATCCGCGTCATCTTTGGCGACAGCGCGTTGATAGACATAAACGCCGGCAACTGTTGCGCCATCTGCCCTTCTGCCTGCACTACCGATTGCGCCAACGGGTGATGCAAAGCCTCAAAAATCTCAGCGGTAGTTACGCGCCCGGCATCATGCAAGACCCCATGCACCAGTACCGGTACGCCTTTGCGCGCCAACAACAGTGCCAGCAACGGCGTCAGATTGGCTTTTTTGCGCGCGCCGTTATAGCTGGGAATAATCACCGGCGCATACATGCTGTCGGTTGGTGACTTCAGCAAATGTATCGAGGTCTCCGCTGCAGCCATAAAGCCGGCAATTTCCTCCACGGATTCTCCCTTGATACGCATGGCAAGCAAGATACCACCCATCTCAAGATCAGAGACGCGTCCATCGAGCATCGCGCCATATAAAAGCTGCGCATCCTCGCGCGAGAGGCTACGTGCGCCATCCTTGCCGCGACCAATTTCTTTAATGTACCGGGCCGCGATAAATGGCTCTTTGATTTCTTGAATTTGATTTTTTTCCATGTCGATAGTTTATTCCATTTCCAAGCCATCAGTGTCGTTGCTTGTCGTTGTGTATTGTTGCCTTGGCGGGTTTTGGCAAACGAAGTAAAGATCGGTTAAGCTGCTCATCTCAAAAAATTTTAAGAAATCATCAACGTGTCACGAAAAATTTACCAATTAGTCATCATCGCCCTACTCCTACTAGCTACAATTTTCTTTTTAGTATTTCTGGTTGCTAAACGTGACTTCCCCGCAATGGAGTTCGCTTCAGTAGCGCAAAAAAAACCTCCTGCCACAGTACCAGGTTGGGCGGCACAGGTCGAACCCATCACAGTCAAGAACGTATCCGACGCGCTCAATGGGCAAAGCCAGCCAATGCATTTCAGCGATCCGTTTGGCCTGGTGTTAGACCAGCAAGGCAACTTGTATGTCGCTGATGCCGGCGACAATAACCGCATACTCAAAGTCACGCCAGAAGGTGTAACGACGAACTTTGCCGGTAGCAAGGAGGGCTATGCTGATGGCTTGGCAGATGCTGCCACTTTCAATACACCTTCCGGTCTGGCGATTGATACCACGGGCAACATCTATGTGGCCGATACCGGCAATAACGTGATTCGTAAAATTACGCCGCAAGGCCTGGTATCTACTCTGGCAGGCAATGGCAAGGCGGGTTATCTCGATGGCAAAGCCAGCGAGGCGCAATTTAATGGGCCAATAGGCATTGCCGTCGATAAGGCTGGCAAGGTGATTGTCGCAGATACCTATAACGACAGAATTCGCGTCATCACAGCGGATGGCCAGGTCAGTACATTGGCGGGCGGTGCGCAAACCGGTTATCTGGATGGCACAGGCACAGAGGCGCGCTTTGATACGCCCTGCTCGCTAGTAATCAATAGCAAAGGCGAACTGATCGTCGCCGATACCAGAAACAACGCAATCCGCAAGATCAATGGCGCTGGCACAGTCACTACCATAGTCCGGTCTCTGCCAGAAGACAGGGATGCAAAGATGAAACGCCCGATTGGTCTGGCAATCACGCACGATGATTTTTTGTATGTCGGTGAAATGTCTAGCGGGCGTATTTTTCAAATTTCGCCTGAGGGTGAAATGCGGGGCTTGACCGGTATCGACATCGACATCACCACGGGTGACGACGTCAGCTTACGTCTGCAACGGCCAGTCGGTCTCACGCTGGATAAAGCTGAGAGCTTGATCGTGGCAGATGGCGCAAATTTTGCGTTGCGTAAGATCAGGCCAAAATTAGTCAATGAGGTGACAAAACATCCCGCTGCGCCAACCAGCACTGCGGCTCCAACAGTTAAAAATCTGCCTTTGCCATGGCCGCTAAAGCCACAAAATCAGCCGCATGAAGTGGTAGGTACTATAGGCGAAGTACGCGGTAATTATGAGGGTGAAGCGCGCGACCATTTTCATAACGGTCTCGATATCCAGGCGGCGATGGGTGCACCGGTGCTGGCCGTGGCAGATGAAAAAGTGAGTAGCCCCACGCCCGCATGGGGCGTTGATAAGATTAACGAAGGGTTTAGGATCGCCAGCATGTCTTACATCCATATGCGTGTAGGACGCGACCTCAATGATAGCGTCATTGATGCGAAAAAATTTCAACTGCTCCGTGATGACCAAAACAAGTTAGCTCAGATACGCATCAAGCGCGGCACGCGTTTCCACCTTGGTGACACCGTTGGCACCGTCAATCGCATGTATCACGTGCATCTCAATTACAACCAATCTGGCCAGGTCGTCAATCCGCTGAGTCTATCCCTTGCAGGCTTCAAAGATGGCATTGCCCCAAAGATTGAAGGCATACAACTGTTTGATCAGACCGGGCAAGAGATACGCAAGAAGAAGCAAGATAAGATATTGTCGATACCTAGACCAATTGGCCCTGTCAGTATCATCGTCGATGCCTTTGATCAAGCTGACGGCAATTCGGCACGCCGCCGCTTAGGCTTGTACCAAATCGGTTATCAGATTTTGCATGCAGATGGTTCTGCCATGCCGGGCTATGAACAGCCGCGTATCAACATTGAATTCAATCGACTTCCAGCTGATGACGAGGCAGTAAAAATCGCCTATTTTTCCGATAGCGGAATCAC
The DNA here is from genome assembly GCA_025359635.1 of Undibacterium sp. Taxonomy (GTDB): domain Bacteria; phylum Pseudomonadota; class Gammaproteobacteria; order Burkholderiales; family Burkholderiaceae_D; genus Undibacterium. Next base: position 7,721 of record JANYFV010000389.1, read on the forward strand.
CGTGCATGGCAATGCCAGAACCCGATTTCTCTACAACGTGACTAATATCGTGCGCGATGGTCATGCTCAGCCAGGTTTTTGGGAGGTCAAGGATATACCTAAGGGAGATTACCTGATCCGCATTTTCGCCGCTGATTTTGCCGGCAACATGGCAAAGAGCGGGCGCGATCTGGCGATACGCATTGATTGAAATTATTCTCCAAAAATGGACGTCATTTTTAAAATGCTAAACATCAAAAAAGCCACCCCTGACGACAATCAACGAGCGCGTGAAATCGTGACGCAATCGCTGCAAGATTTTGGCCTTACAGTAGAATTCGATGGTCTTGATTCAGCCATCGGAAGTATAGGTACTGAACACAGCGCCAACACGATAGAACTGCTGGCCGCATGGGATGGTAAGCTTTGTGCCTGTCTGGCGATACAGACTATTGATACGCGTGCTGCCAAACTATTTGGCTTCCACGTAGCTCATGAATATCGTGGCAAAGGCATAGGAAAATCCTTGCTTAAGGCCGCCATGCAAGAGGCGAAAAAATTTGGATTTACTCGATTGCAGCTCGATACCTGGGACAATATGTATGCTGCAATTGCGTTATACACATCGCTAGGGTGGCAGCGTGATGCCGACCCAAGCCCGGAGTCAGGGGCGAACCGCTCTTACTTCCTTGATCTTTGATGTAAAGAACTTTTGTAATAACTTAGTGTCTGTCACTTGTCTACCACTTCGACTGTATAGATTTTCAGAATCACCGTCAAAAATCACTCTTTTTTAGGATTCACTATGGTCACACAGTACTCTCTGTATATCGCGAATAAAAATTACTCGTCATGGTCACTGCGCCCCTGGATACTGATGCGTGAACTCGGGATTCCCTTTGAAGAAAAGACCGCGACGTTTGACAGCGACTTCAATTGGGATGCATTCAGAAAATTTTCGCCTGCTGGCAAAGTGCCGTGCTTGCATGATGGCACATCGGTAGTCTGGGATTCGCTCGCCATAACTGAATTTCTGGCCGATAGGCACGAAGGTGTTTGGCCAACCGATCCATTGGCCAAAATTTGGGCACGCTGCGCTGCGGCTGAAATGCATTCGGGCTTTGGCGCATTACGCCAGACTTGCCCTATGCACGTCGGTCTGCGCATCAAAATGGCAGAAACGACGGCAGAATTTCGGCGCGACATCGCCAGACTCAATGAACTCTGGACTGAAGGCCTGGATCGCTTCGGCGGCCCATTTCTGGCTGGCGCAGAATTTACCGCAGTGGATGCTTTCTTTGCACCAGTAGTATTTCGCACGCAGACCTATGGCATTGCCTTGAATGAAAAAGCCGGCGCGTATGCACAACATGTATTATCAACTAGTGCCATGCGTCACTGGGAAGCGGAAGCGCTAAAAGAAAGCTGGCGCGAAGCAAGTCACGAAGAAGCTGCGCTGGCGGCGGGACAGCAATTGGCCGACTACCGTATCAAAAATTAGTTAAAAACATTGTCCACGAAAAATATTTTTCAAATCAACAAAGGATTCATGATGGTCAAAAATTTATTGTTATGTGCCTTAACCCCTATCATCTTTCTAAGTTCTCACAGTCACGCAGCCGACAAGGCACCAGAAACACCTGTGTTTACAGAAAAAGAAATGCTGACCGCTGCCTGGCTACGAGACGCAGCGCGCAGCGACAATTTAAGCTATCGCATCCTTGAATCCTTAACCACCGAGGTCGGGCCACGCATGGCAGGCTCGCCAGCCGATGCGCGCGCAGTGGCGTGGGCTGAAGCCAAGTTTAAAGAGCTAGGATTTGACAAAATCTGGAAAGAACCAGTGAGCTTTCCAACATGGAATCGTGGGGTCGAACTGGCTGAAATTAGCGCCCCATTTCCCCAGCCGCTATACATTACTGCACTAGGCAATAGCGTCGGCACCGGATCAGATGGCGTTCATGCGGAGCTGGTTGAATTTGCCAACTTGAGCGACTTGATAAAAGCGCCGGCAGAAAAAGTTCGTGGAAAAATCGTCTTCATCAATCACAAAATGCAGCTATCACGGGAATATGGATTGGTGGTTGCCGGGCGTGTCAGCGGTGCCTCCGAAGCGGCCAAAAAAGGCGCGCTGGCGATTGTGATACGCTCGGTTGGCACAGACAGCCACCGCTTCCCGCATACCGGCGTGATGCACTACGAAGAAGGCGTTGATAAAATTCCCGCCGCCGCCATGTCTAATTCAGACGCCGATATGGTGGCACGCATGCTGCAACGCGGCCAGGCAGTCAAACTCAAGCTACAGCTAGGTGCTAGTAGCGGTGCCAGCTATACATCGTACAACGTCATTGGTGAAATTACTGGCAGCGAAAAACCCAATGATTACGTGCTGATAGGCGGCCATCTCGATTCTTGGGATCTTGGCACTGGCGCCATCGACGACGGCGCGGGTTGCGCCATTACCATGGCCGCAGCTGAATTCATCAAGCGCCACGGTCTTAAACCAAAACGTAGTATTCGCGTCGTCCTGTTTGCCAACGAAGAGCAAGGCTTGTTGGGTGGTAAAGCCTACCTCGCTGCGCACCAGGCGCAGATTAGTAAAATTCAGGCTGCAGCCGAAGCCGATTCTGGTCAGGGGCCAGTCACAAAATTATCGTCATTTGTCCTACCAGAAGCCTTCGCCGTGGCCAAACAAATGCAGGCAATATTGGCACCTTTAGGAATCGAAGCAGGCGATAATAATGCACACCCTGGGCCAGATCTGGGCGATATGCGCAATGCTGGCATGGCTAGCTTTGGTTTGACGCTAAAGGCAGACGATTACTTTGATTTGCATCACACCCCTGACGACACCTTTGACAAAATCGAACCAGCACGTATCAATCAGGCAGCGGCAGCTTACGCGGTATTTGCCTGGATGGCAGCGCAAGCGCCGGTGAATTTTGGTTCTGGTCAAGATAGGCTGAAGCAAAACAAGGAAAAATAATCGCTAGGGAAGCGCGGATTTATACGTCATCCCCGAATGCTTTAGTCGGGGATCCAGTTTTCATTTTCTTCGTGCGAAGCACGGCTGCTATGTCGCTTCGCGAACGGCGTGGAAACTGGATCCCCGCTTTCGCGAGGATGACGAAATCGAATAAATCCGCGCTTCGCTAGCACTACTTCTCTCGCCGTGTATGAAGTTTTCACCGCGAGAGAAGTACGTGGCAGAAAAAATATCAGGTACATCACAAGAAAAAAATGACGAGAATTAACGTAAAAGCAGTCCTGATCGCTTCAGTTTCCATGTTCATTCTGGATCTCATTTCTGGTGTCGTCTTGCTACCACTCTTTGCTGATGTTCATGTCCTTGACGGCTCTAGCACTGAACAGGTAGAACAGGCCATGCAGGCAGTTACGCTGAGCGATGCGTATTTAATTTGCACACTGATTACTGGCACAATTACCACAATACTTGGTGGCTAT
>JANYFV010000396.1 GCA_025359635.1 Undibacterium sp.
CGCAGCGTATTGCGCCGCATGGAATGGTTGAAAAACGGTGTAATACGCTGCGCTATTACACTCTACCAAATACAAACGGATCAATGTAGGCATATACGAGGAAAAATCATGGCAAATGATACAGAAAATAATTTCAAACACATAAATAATTGATTGTTTTAAATTGGCAGTTCGTTGATCAACCGTAACGCGTGGGCACGATGTGCCCACCCTACAAAACTGGTCTATGATCAAACGCCTGGTCTCGCCAGCTTGTGCCGAAGAGTTTGGCGCGGAGAATTTATCTGCCTCACGAACGCAAAGAGGTGAATCGGGTATCTGGCAACGACGCTTTTGGGAGCATCAAATCCGTGATGACAATGACTACGCCCGACACGTCGATTATATCCATTGGAATCCGGTGAAACATGGTCTGGTTACGCGCGCGAGTGATTGGCCGCATTCGACGTTTCATCGTTATGTGGCGCAAGATATTTTATCGCCGGATTGGGGAATCGGTGCCGAGCTGGATGGCGACTTTGGAGAATAGGTATTTGCTACGAATAGACTTGGTGCGCATGGCGCACCCTACGTAATAACTGTGGGGTTTATAGTAGCGTTGCGCGTGCAAATGGGCGGGCACAACATTCCGTCTGATGTGATCGCTAGACGTTATGGGCGCAGCATACAAAATTTCCTTGATTTAATTGGTCAAGTTTTTATTTTAAGGATTGCTATTTGCTTGTAGATTCTTTTTTATCATAGGATTTACTAAACTTCTCACCCATTTTTGAAAGAAACAGCATGTCAGCTTCAGTACAAATTTTTGCCGTCAAAAAATCAATCAGCAACACAAAAACAGCGCTGCTGTTCGCTGGCTTTTTACTCAGCGTTGGCATGGCCGGTTGTGTGACAAAAAAACCGTCAGTGATAAAACCTCCCTACCTCGATTTCAGCACGGCCGATTGTAAGCCAGCATATCCACGCGCAGCACTGCGGAATGAACAGACTGGCGCCGTGGTTTATTCCATGCTGGTAGAAGCCGATGGCTCAATATCCAACATTGAAATTTTAAAATCCTCAGGTTTTCCATTGCTAGACAACGCTGTGCCTGATCGTATACGTACGGGAATTTGCAAAGCCACGCCAGGAACCATAGACGGACAGCCACACCAGGCAAAAACAAAAGTCCAATATATCTGGAAAGTGGATTAAACCTCGGTCAAAAAACGTCCCCGGCGTGATAGGATTACCAGCAACGCGGCGGAATTCACCTACCCTACCAATTTCCTACACCACTTTCAAACCGTCGATTACCGTCATCGAACGCCCATAGTGATAATTGATTTGCGCTTCGCTGTATTTATGCTCGCTGGCTACCGGACAGCTGGTTCTTGCGATGCAAGTGTTTTTGCAGAGTGAATCGGTTTGCTGGCGGTAGCTGACGCATGTGATCAGGTTAAATTGGCCATCGTCCAGCGCATGTGCCGGGCAGTTGCTGATGCAGGGTTTTTCGCTGCAGCTGGTGCACGGCGATTCTGTTTGTACAGTCTTGGTGGCGGGTAAATCTGTGTTTGCCAGCACCACTGCACGATAGGCAAACCAGGAGCCGAAGGTGGCATTGATTCCGACCATGAACGGTGATGGATGATGCCAGCCCGCCAGCTTGCCTAATTCTTGCAGGCTGACGGTATAGCTGCCCGGATATACAATCTCATAAGCGATACCGGCATATTCTGTCTGCAAAAACTGCTGCACGGTCTCGACGGTAAACTCATCGACCGGATGTCCGGTTTCATTGCGCTTTAAAGCGCGGCCGGTCGCTTGCAGCGCTTGCCAAAATGCCGTACCTCCATGTCCAATTAAAATCAGCTGCCGGTAACTTGCCGCTTGCGGGCAACGCACTGTCAGCAGCTCGCGCACTTCGGGCGTGAGTGCTGCGATATCAAACACAGCATGACAATTTAGGCCCGCATTATTCAGTACCGTTGAGGGAATTGTTTGATAGAGATTCATCGCTTGAGGTTCATCTGGTAAAACGTCTATTGTAACGAGCAAACGCCATTCTGCTAAACTTCCCACTCGACCATTCACCCTTTTCTATCCGCACAGACTATGTCCCATCTGCTCGATAATATTTTCTGGCACGCTCTCACTGGTCCGCAGGCCTGCTTTGCCGCAGGTGCAGGTGCAGGTGATGCGAGGCGCTATGCGCAGGGGTTTTCTCGATTATTGTGAAACCCCGGTGCGGGTAGTATCGCTCAGTTAAAAGGAAAGGACAGAAAATCAAATGACGACCACAGATCCGCGCATCGATACCTACATTGCCAAATCCGCTGCGTTCGCCCAACCCATTCTTCAACACCTGCGCGCCCAGATCCATCTGCATTGTCCCGATGTGGTGGAGACCATCAAATGGAGCATGCCATTCTTTGTGTATCAGGACAGTATTTTCTGTAATTTTGCAGCGTTCAAACAGCATTGTAGTTTTCGTTTCTGGCTCGGCGAATTGCTGCCAATTGATAGCAAGTTGGATGCCGCGATGGGCCAGTTTGGCCGCATCGTTTCGCTGGCAGATTTACCGAACGATAAAAATTTTGCCAAATTCATCAAGCAAGCGATGAAGCTGCACGACGCGGGAGCCAAAGCACCTTCACGTGCAAAACCATCAACAGAAAAGAAAGAACTGGAAGTGCCACCAGCATTTCTCGCTGCGCTAAAAAAGAACAAGCAGGCACTAGCGACATTCGAGGCTTTTACTCCATCTAAAAAGAAGGAATATATAGAGTGGTACGTCGAAGCGAAGACCGATGCCACACGCGATAAGCGGCTGGCGCAGGCGATAGAGTGGATGGCCGAAGGGAAGAGCCGCAACTGGAAATACCAGAATTGCTAACGACTTATTAATAAGAGTGGTATGCCTTTTAGGTGCATCAAGCTATTGTTGTACTGATTGCGGCTTTACCGGCGTTTCAGTTACAGACTGACTTTGCGCGTCTTTTAATTGTTCAGGGGTTAACGCGTTGCCGATCACATCGCGCTCGTGCGCTGCAATACGATTGTGCTTTGCGGCCGAACGATTCAGCCAGATGTACGCCTGCACTATATCCTTTGGTACCGCTATCCCCTCTCGATATAGGCGCCCAAGTTCAAGCATGCCATCTGAATTGCCTTGCGCTGCGGCCGCTTTCATCCATTCCAGACTTTGCTCGTAGCTTTGTAACACACCAAGTCCAACTTTTGATAAGCGCCCTAACGCGACCATGGCATTTGTGTTTCCTTGATCAGCCGATTTACTTAACCATCGTACGGCAATAGCCATTTCTTCAGGGTTATCAGTAAAGGACTGCAACAAACTCTGACCCAATTCAAATTGAGCCCGAGCATCACCGTTCTCGGCTGCCTTCAAGCGTGTTGAATTTTTTGTGACCTCACTAAGCGTATCAGAAGCCATTTTCTGTTGTGAATTTTTCGTGTCATTTTCAAACATTAAAAACATAAAAATTACTGCCACAGTGAGCAAACTACCGATAAGAGAAGTACGCTTCAATAGCGTATTGTCTTGAATTAAATGCGTGGGATTTGTTGTGGCAATAAAACGCTTTGAGCAATCGAGACAACGATATGGCGTGCATCTTGGATGCGCATTTCTTTCCGAATGTGACGACCATTTTGATTGGCGAATGTTTAGGCTGTGACAGTGTTCACATAGAATTTTTGCATTATTTTGAACCAAACTTTTCATTCCTGTTTACACCTTGATTCTTGCAAGACATGGTCGAACTAGCCATGTAATGTTAATTTATCTATCTGCAGAAACGATTTTACCAAAAATTTGCTTGCTAATTACACATTCTGCTTGTGGGTCAAATTATCTCGCCAAAAACCAAGAAATTTCCTTAAAAATGTCAATATAGCAGTATTACTTTAATTTACCTCTACCCTAAACTGATCATTTACGTCTTTTGACGCGCGCAGTAACAACGCTAGGTCACGCATCAGCCTATGTTAAACTTGCCGCCCTCAAGCGCTCAATTCATTGGCATGAACGCTACAAAATATTAGGACATTTATTTTGACACCCACTAACAAAATCGATCAGCTTTTTCCTCAGCCCTTATGGCATTGGTTTCAACAAATTTGTGCAATACCTCACCCTTCCGGACACGAGCAGGCGCTAAGTCAACATATTCAACGCTGGGTAAAAGAACGTGGGCTGGCGTTAGTGGAAGATCACGTTGGTAATCTCATCATCCGTAAACCTGCAACTCCGGGCATGGAAGACAGAAAAGTTGTTGCACTTCAGGCGCATATGGATATGGTGCCGCAGAAAAATGCCGATAAGGTACATGACTTTGTGACTGATCCGATTCAATTGCAGATCGATGGTGAATGGATTAAGGCCACTGGCACTACGCTGGGTGCCGACAATGGTATCGGCATGTCATCCGCATTGGCGATACTGGGTTCTAATGATATCAAGCATGGCCCTTTGGAAGTCTTGTTAACTGTCGATGAAGAGGCCGGCATGACCGGTGCATTTGGTTTGCAGGCTGGCATGCTAGAGGCAGAAATCTTGATCAATACCGATTCTGAACAAGAAGGTGAAATCTACATGGGTTGCGCTGGCGGTGTCGATGCTGAGATTACACTGCCTTTGCAGTGGCAGCCAGCGCAGCTTGATCATCTTACCTACACCCTTAGTATCTCTGGCTTGAAAGGTGGACATTCTGGTGTAAATATTCATCTCGGACGTGGCAATGCAAATAAACTTCTTGCGCGATTTTTGGCGGGACATGCTACAGAATTGGGGTTAGCACTTTGCCAGATTCAAGGTGGTTCTTTACGCAATGCAATTCCGCGTGAAGCGCAGTGTAGTTTCAGCATAGCAGCCAATATGTTAGAGCGCCTGCAGCAACGCGTCGCTCAATATCAGCACATTTTACAAGCCGAATTAAGGGCAACAGAGCCGTCGCTGAAACTAACGCTAACGCCAGCGCCAACGCCTTTGCAAACTATGCAAGCTGGCGTGCAAAAAACGCTGATCAATTTGCTCAATAGCTGCCCGAATGGCGTAATACGCATGAGTGATGAAATTCCTGGTGTGACAGAGAGTTCACTCAATCTCGGTGTAATCAGCACGCAAAGCGATAGGGTGACCATTATTTGTATGGTGCGCTCCTTGATTGATACTGGCCGTGAAAATATTGAAGGTATGTTGCAATCGGTCAGCGAGCTTGCCGGTGCGACCTTAGAATTTTCTGGCTGTTACCCGGGTTGGAAGCCAGATACCAGTTCACCCGTGATGGCGATTGTCAAAAATACCTACGAAAGCATTTACAAAAAAGCACCCGATATCATGGTGATACATGCGGGTCTGGAATGCGGTTTGTTTAAACAGCATTATCCAAATCTGGACATGGTTTCGATAGGCCCGACCATCCGTTATCCGCATGGCCCAGACGAGATGGTCAACATCACTACGGTTGGGCAATATTGGACTTTGTTGCTGGCGGTACTAGAACATATTCCTGCGAAGTAATGATGAGTTTTAAGCAGATCTAAGTCGTCATCTTGTATTTCAAATTAAATCGACCGAGCGCTTCTGACCGAGTTAATCAATTCGCTAAGCTGTACAAGCGAGATCGGTTTTTCCAGTGTGGCACGCACTTTCAGACCTTGCAAACGGGCGAGTTTTTCGGCTAAATTTAGCGCTGACGCTTTGTAATTTCCAAGCGCCCATTCACCAGTCGCTGGTGCTTCTGTGTCATAGCTGGAGATGATGGCAACGTCACCCCTATAATTTTTGCTCGCCATCTTGCTAAGAAATTGAAAACCATCCATCCCTGGCATACATAAGTCGCACAGCAATAAATTAGGCTTTCTCTCAGCGGCTGCATACATATCCAAACCAATTTGTCCGCTACTGGCGACATTGATCGAGTCAACCTCCAATTCATTGAGCATGGCCGTCAACAATTCACACATGTATTCATCGTCATCCACCAACAAGATGTGAAGTTGCTGATCGTGTGCCGACACAGAATGATTTTCTGAATTCATTATGATTTTCCCGAAACCTTTCTTTAACGGATGTTACGTAACTTGCTTAAATCCGACAAGCTGGCATCGGCATGACGCCAGACCAGTAACAAAGCGGCAGCAGCTTTAACAGCTCCCGACTGATCGCCAGATTGCTGCAGCGCATGGACACGCCCCAGCATCGCCTGCGCACGATTTGGTGCAGTCTTCAAAGCCAGATCAAATTCCAATACAGCATCAGCAGGCTTGCCCGCTGCCAGCAATAACTCACCGCGTAACTCGTGGGGCGGTTTTACCGTCACTGGTGGTCCAAAATCAAACGGCATGGCATCAAAATCGGCAGCGGCTTTCGCAGCCAGGCTTAGCGCTTGCTCGGTTTGTCCTTTGCGCTGCAAGATGGCGGCCTCAAGAGAGTTTGACATGACCATCAAATTATCTTTAGTTCGTGCTTGCTCATCTTTAGCGGGTTGTTGACGGCTAATCGTTTGCAACGATAAAAGAGCAGTCTCTGCTGTGGCCATTTGACCCTGATTGAGTGCAGCAAAACCGTAAGAAAAATATTCAGCACCGATATCACGTCCGACATCGACATGATCGAGATCAACCAGCAAGTTTTGCGCTTGTAACGATGGTGCATCGACCATTGCCGCTGCTTGCATACTGATCAAGGAACGCGCAATGCGTGACTTAAATTGCGTCGGAGTTCTGCGCAGCAGTTTATCGGGATGTGCTTGATACCAGGCATACGCTACTGCACTCTCTTTGCGACAAGTATCGAATAAATTTTGTGCCAGCGCCAAACGCCCCTGCTGTAAATAAGTATATTGCAGCCACTCGCCATAATGACCGCAATGCGCCACCACTGGCAGTTTTTGTGCTAACGACTCTTCACGTACTACGCGGATCGCATTTTCGTTAGACAGGACAACTTCATCCCACATGCCAAGCGCCATAAAAATATGTGCTGTCATGTGTTGCGCATGGCCTGCAGTCGGGGCTATTTTTGCCAGACTATTCGCTGCGACCAAGGCACCTGCTGCATGCTCTGGATCATCCAACCCATGTATCCAATAATGCGCAGCACCCGGATGATCTGGATTGCGCAAGTACACCGCCTTGGCGATTTCTGCCGCCTTAAGAAAATTTGCTATGTTGCGATCACCCTGACTAACACCCAAAAGCGCCAAAGAATAAAACAGCTGTACCTCATCGTCGGCAGGATATTGCTCACTCATGCGCTGCATCGCGGCAAGTAATTGCTGATCGCGTTGTAATTTATTGCCCTCACCGTACATAATTTCTGTCGTAGCGAGCCAGGCTTTTTCTTTTTCTGTCTTGGCTTTCTCAGCACGCTCCTGTGGTGTTGCAGCGAGTTTGGCTAAGGCTGCGCGCCCCACTGCCACGTTCTGCTGATTCCATACTGGATGCGTGGCAGTCATTGCCTCACCCCAATACGCCATGACAAAGCCGGGGTCTATTTTTTGCGCTTCCTGAAAAGATTTTTCTGCGCTTTGATATTCAAATACGTGGAGTAGCAACATGCCCTTGTTAAAGGCCGTCTGCGCTGCCGCCGATTGTGTGGAGGTTGGGAAGGATAAGCTGCCGAGGCCGTTTATTTTTTGTGGCGCAGCGGCATGAGCGAAAGAACTAGCGCCTGTCAGTGAAATCAACAAGCTTGCTCTGGTGAGCGTTGTCGTGATGAGAGAAAAAAAAGAGCTTATTTTCATAATTCACCTTTTCATTAAGGAAAGACATAGCGTTCACTCACATGAGTTGCCGAGTATATCCTCGCATCTGATAGCTGTCAAAACACGAAATAGAACAGGGTAAGCCACAGCATCGAGCTATTGGTTTTGCTGTTGTACTGCCTGGCGCACGATGACTGCCAGTTTTTGGACTAATAGAGAGATTTGTTCGACCGGTACTTGAGCGTAACCCAACATCAGCCCACGCCAGCCATGTACTCTACTCCCTACATTATGTGCGCTCAAGGCTGGGGCGACTATCCCTTGCGCTAATACCGCTTCACTAATACTGATATCGTCGATTGAAGCTGACTTAAAGCGCAGAGCCAGATGCATGCCAGCACTATCGCCATGAATGCTGACCAGATCACCCAAATGTTGCGCTAACTCCGCCACTAAAACATCACGTCTTTGGCGATATAGACGCCGCATGCGCCGCAGATGCAATCCAAAATGACCGCTGCTGATAAATTCGGCCAGACATAATTGATCTGCCGCACGGCCGCGTAAAGTGGATTTAGCGACCAATGCAGTAAATGCGATGAGCAAATGTTTCGGCACCACGATGTAGCCAATGCGCAGGGCAGGAAACATAGTTTTGCTAAAGGTGCCAAGGTAAAGCACCGGCGCATCAGGCATCAAGCCTTGCATGGCAGCAAGTGGCGGCCCGTCATGACGAAACTCGCTATCGTAATCATCTTCGATAATCAAAGCACCATGCGCCGTCGCCTCTTTGATTAAAGCGATGCGGCGCGCCAGACTGAGTATGCTGCCCGTTGGATATTGGTGCGACGGTGTCACATAAATTAATTTCGGCGTGTGCCGCAACCAATCGCTAGCGCTTGGCGATATGCCATCAGCATCAATCTTAATTCCTATGGTATTTAATTGTGCCGTGCGAAATGCCGTATAAGCACCGCTATAGCCCGGATTCTCTAGCCACACTTTATCGTTGGCATCAGCAAAGGAGCGAGCACATAAATCGAGACTACTTTGCGTGCCGTCAGTAATAAAAATCTGGCTAGCATCGCAATCAGCACCACGTGACGCACGCAAATGATCAGCAATTGCAGCGCGTAATGGCAATTCGCCCGCCGCGCCCGCATAGCTTAGTTGCGCAGTACTAAGCTTACGCCAGGTGCGCTCAAGCAAACGACGCCATAAGCTCACCGGGAAATCTGCCAGTGATGGCACGCCCGGGGCAAAACCACCCGACAATTCAGCCGCCACAGGAAACGGCATCAAGCTTCGCGCACGACGCGACAGCCCGGAGCCTGGCTTGCTGGCTGAGCTTTCTAACGACGGCGTGCTTTGGTCGCTGGCAATATTACTCACAAAGCTACCGCGCCGGTCTGTCCTGAGATAACCTTCGGTGGCCAATTGTTCATACGCATACACCACAGTATTACGCGCCACCTTGAGCTCTTGCGCTAACACGCGACTAGCCAGCAGGCGAGTACCGGCGGGCAAACTACCATGACGTATCGCAGCGCGCAAACACTCATGCAAGCGCCGTTGGGCTGACCAGCCAGCTTGCTCATGATGAGTTGCATGGGTGCTGGAAAAACGCTCTAGCAATAATTGATAATCCATTCCGTGGTCCTAAAAATTAATGCATGACTGGATCTTGTTGAGGAACCAGCACTCAATTATATTACGTCCTCCTTTACTTTTTCCTTTTCTTGAATGCGATGACTGATCCAATTTCCTTACCACCTAGCGATCGCACCAGAGTACGCCGCATCGCTGAAAATGCGCGTTACGATACGGTGACGCTGCACGCGATTATCGATGCCGCGTATCTATGCCATATTGCCTTTGCTGACGAAAAAGGCACACACTGCATTCCCATGGCCTGCTGGCGCGAAGGCAATCACCTGTACATCCACGGCTCCAACGGCGGGCGGCTCATTAAGCTATTCACACAAGGAACGCAGGTGTGTATCACCATCACACATCTAGACGGTTTGGTACTTGCACGCTCGGCCTTTAATCACTCAATGAATTATCGTTCGGCGGTGATCTACGGCGTATTTGAGCAAGTCAAAGAGGAAGAAAAAAAACGTGCCTCAATGGCCGCTTTTATGGATAAAATCGCGCTTGGCCGACAACAACAAGCGCGCCCGGGCAACGACAAAGAGTTCGCCGCCACCACGGTGCTGCGTATTTCACTCGATGAAGCTGCCTGCAAAACCCGTAGCGGTGGTCCGGTCGATGACGCTGAAGATATGGCATTGCCGGTATGGGTAGGAGTGCTGCCATTTTCTATACAACAGGCAGCGCCGATACCGCACGAGAGCTGCACCCAAGTGGCGCCCGGTTATGTGCAGCAATGGGAAAAATGATTTTCTTTAGCAAAAGGCAAAGTTAACGCTTGCCGCGCAACTTATGTATCATGGCATGGTCTGAGCAGTATCCACAGTTTCCATATACTCAGCAGCGCAAGGTTTTTTTCAAACCGATGCTGCTCACACCATGCACAACAAAGCCTTCAACCCCGTCTTCAACTCTTACCTGATTTATATTGGTGTCGCGCTGGCTTCGGCCGGCGTTGCTTTGTATACGCCTTTGATCGTTTCCGAAACCGGCAAGAATTTTTCTGGCACTTGGGCCGCTGCCATCTTATTTGGACTCAATCTCGGCCGCGTCGTCGGCTCGCATTTAGGCGGCCACTACCCGCGCTTTGCCAATCACCCGCTCACTGTCTCTGGCAATATTTTGCTGGAAGGAATCGCCCTGTATTGCATGGCGTATTTGCAGCAAGCCTGGGCGCTGGCCATGTTTGCCTTACTGGCGGGATTAGGCAGTGGCTTGTCTTTTCCCGGACTTAAAAATTATTTACTTAAACTCAAAGAGCTGGATCAAACCTCGCTATTTAGTCGCTTGTCGTTTGCCATACGCATCGGCCTGGTCGGCGGTTATCTGGGGGCCGCCTGGGTGCCTATTCACAATTTGAAACTCGTTTTTTTATTGGTCTTAATAAGTTTCATCGCCTATGGCATCTTCATGCTTTACGCCATGCGTGCGATTAGCCGACATGAAGCCTTAAGTTTATCTGTCGCAGTTGCGCAAAAAAATTTAGCTGATGTAGAAAAATTTATTGGGGCATCAACGCAACAAACGCCAACAAATTCTGCCAAGGCAAAACTACCTTTGTCCTTCCATTTATCGAATGCCTTGTTTTGGTGTTTTGCGGTACAACCGATGATAGGTTTCAGCTTGCACATTCCTCTATTTACACCAGAAGTATCGGTTTCCACACCTTTTTGGTTAGCCGCTATGGTGATTATTTTGTTCCAGATTCCGGTCTCAAAACGTGCCGTGCGTATGCGTGATCATTTCCGCTTTTTACAGATAGGCTACGGCTGCCTATTTGTTAGTTTTGTTTTAATGGTCGTGGCTGGGCACCACGCCAGCGCAGTCATCGCCTCGGCAATATTGCTCTCGTTTGGCCAAGTCTTTTACGGCCCTTCTTTTGACGTGGTGATTGCACGTTTTGCCAGCAACTCAACAGAAGACACCGCCAGATTAATGTCGCAACAGATGTTTTATCAAAGTATGGGCACCATGATAGGTAGCCTGCTAGGTGGCGTTCTATTCGACTTAGCGCAAAAAGTGCATTGGTCCGGATTGAATTGGTTTTTGCTGGCAGCAGGCAGTTGTTGGATGATGATCTTAAGCAAAAATAAAATCCCCGACTTATATCGCAACGCTAGACAAACTTGAGTTGAAACTAAAAACGCTGTCGCAATCTCCAAGAAGGTTGCGACAGCGACTTAGTGCATCAGCTTAGAAACCTACCAGCGAAATCCAACTTTGACACTGACCGTATCGTTATCACCAGTACGATCAACTTCACCCAACAGGTTGATCAAACCCAAATTGGCATTCAGACCGGCAAATAACTTATTCGCCGTAGTCGACACTTTATTCAAACTGAGTACATGCGGAGTGACACTGCCCCAGACCCGGCCAACACCTACATACGGGGTGAACAACAGAAAACCTTTGGATGCAGTCAGCTCTAAGCTTTGCGTATTCAGATCAAGCTGAGTAACTCCCGACAAGCGTGTGGTAGCCGCACGCACTGATACGGACGGTGTTGCAATACTACCGGCAAGAATAGCGTAGCGCGCTTCAAACCCTACCAATTTAATATCAGAATTGGGCGTAGCCGCGAGCGACGCACCGATATCGATATCGAAGGGTAAGCCTTTGTGCACATGAATTTTCGGCAAGTAGACTGATGAAATATCCGAACCAGCTTTTTTCCAGACTGTGCTATTGACGAGCTGGGTCGCGCCAACTTCGACACCAAGATCAAATCCGGTAATACCTAACGGTGCGCCTGGTGCTACCGCCTTATAGCTGGCCGCCGCCGTAAAATCCTTGGCTAACAAGCCAAATTCAGTTTGGCTGAGGTTTTGTAAATGATCGAAATTATTGTCAGCGTACGCTGGCAAAGTAACTGTCAAAAACAAGGCAGCAACAAGTTTAAGGGACAAGGTATTTTTCAAAATGGTTTCTTTATAAAGTGAAAAGGTAAATGGAAATAATTTCTTCAAGTGAGTAGTAATTTATATTCAGCTTAACGAATAAAAAGCGCGTTCAATTTTTCTAAATAAGCAACACATGCAGGATCACCCTCATTTGGTGCCCAATGCGCTTTCTCGGCATTGGTTAACGCGGCATACGGTCCCGCTTTACTTTCAAAAAAAACCGACCCGCTCTCTAAGGCAAGCATGCTATGGAACACGCCAGCAGGAATCGTCACGCCCAAGTTATCGTCGTTTGCTGCCATAATGAAATGTTGAATGACTTCACCATGCTGGTCAAAAATTATTACGCCAAAGCGCCCTTTCAGAACGATCATAGTTTCGTCTTTTTCAAGATCCTGATGGCAATGTGGTTGCACATAAGTGCCAGGCTCTAAGGCATTGAGCAATCGGTGGCAATGCGCTTCATTGCCAGTATGAAAATTGAGATTCTTGCGTAAGCGTGGGCTTGTCTTCGCTGCTTGCGAAAGCTCTGCCAGCGTATCATTGCGGATTAAATTAATCATCGTTATTTGACTCTTTTTTCATTGGTAATCAGAATATTTTCTAGCATCACCACGAACTTGTTCCACCGGATATTTCAGCGTATTAAGTGCAATTTTTTCTTTTGCTGCCTCGAACAGATCAACGTTTAGCTGATCGGCCAACATCACGAGATAATTTAAGACATCGGCCATTTCATGACGAATATTTTTCTTCACTTGCTCGTTGAGCTCATCCACATTACCGGTTTTCAACCATTGAAAAGGCTCCAGCAATTCAGCTGCCTCAACACTAAGCGCGCTGGCCAGATTTTTTGGCGTATGAAATTGCGCCCAATCGCGCTCTGCAACAAAGCCGCGTAATTGATCGCGTAGATGTAGAAAGGAATCTTTTTGCTCTGACATTTGATCGACTTGGCCAAACTTTATGTAAAGTAGCCATTTTACGGCAAACTGCATTACGCTTATACATTGTCTTCTTTTGTACCGATAAACAAACCATGTCTCGCGCTCAACGCCTACTTGATTTAATCCAGATTCTACGACGTCATCGTTATCCAGTGACAGGCGCGACTTTAGCGACCGATCTAGGAATAAGCCTGCGCTCGCTGTATCGCGATATCGTCACTCTGCAAGAGCAAGGCGCACATATTGAAGGCGAGCCTGGCATGGGCTATGTTTTACGTGCCGGTTATATGTTGCCTCCCTTGATGTTTTCTGAAGAAGAAATAGAAGCTTTGGTATTAGGCTCGCGCTGGGTGGCAGAACGCGGCGATTCGCGCCTCTCAGCTGCCGCACGTGATGCACTGGCAAAAATTACTGCGGTATTGCCAATCGAATTGCGCAATACGCCAGATGCTTCTGCCTTGTTGGTTGGCCCCGGCGCCCCCATCATCACTGGCGATCTGGAGTTGACTTTAATCCGCAAAGCAATACGCATAGAACACAAACTAGAGATCCGCTATCTCGATCTTAAAGGCGCTGAATCTAGCCGCACCATTTGGCCATTTGCATTAGGCTTTTTTGATCACGCCCGCGTGATTGTAGCCTGGTGTGAATTACGCCAGACCTTTCGCAACTTCCGAGCAGACCGTATCGTCGACATCGATATGTCGGAACAGCGCTATCCACGCCGGCGACAGGAACTGCTAAAAGAATGGCGAGCGATAGAAGGCATTGCACGCCAATAACGCAGTAGTCGTTTACTACTGACAGAATTTGGTATTACCTGGATTTACGATGTTGTTGAGCGGGGAAAAATCCCAGCTCAACACATTTAATCTAACCAGGAGCTTCCCATGATCGATCCCAATTTCATCCTTTTATACGTCAACAAGCCAGAGGAAAGCGCCGCATTTTACGCCGATCTGCTCGATAAAAAGCCTATCGAAGCCTCCCTCACTTTTGCCATGTTTGCGCTTGAATCGGGCATGATGCTAGGGCTTTGGGCTAAACATACTGTGTCGCCATGCACGACAGTAAATGCAGGTGCTGCGGAATTAGCGTTTGCTGTGGCAGACAACGCCACAGTCGATGCCATGCATGCTAATTGGCATAAAAGCGGAAAGAATATCGTACAAACACCGGTAGATCTGGACTTTGGGTATACGTTTATGGCACTAGATCCAGATGGTCATCGTCTACGTGTCTTTGCCCCTGCTGGTTGATGAATCATCTTTCACCATAGCCGGCTTGCAGGCGGCATCGATCACGACAAGGTCAGTGAGGACAACAATCTTCAAATAATCGTTAAATGCTGCACTGCAAAATATTCACTTGGAGCACCAGCGCGGCAGGCCGTCGGAGCAGAGCAAGCAGGGATGATGCCCTCGCAAGCACTAGGACAGCAGCGATGATCAACAGGATCCACAGCAGGG
>JANYFV010000414.1 GCA_025359635.1 Undibacterium sp.
GATGGCGCGCATGTATCGCGAAGCCCCGGTCAACTCGATCTGGGAAGGCTCGGGCAATGTGATGTGTCTAGACCTCTTGCGCGCCATTGCGCGCGACCCGCAAGGCATGCAACTCTTGCTGGCGCAGCTCGACGCTTCACCCGCACAAAAAGTGCGCGAGCTAGGTCAAGAATTGCGTCTGGATCTGCTGGCTGTGCCAGAGCAACAAGAAATGCTGGCACGCCGTTTTGCACAAAAACTAGTACTCGCGATGCAGGCGTACCTGATGCAAGAGCAAGCACAGCCAGCCATTGCAGAGACCTTTATCAACAGCAGGCTGGACGCCAGCTGTGGCCGCATCTACGGCACGCTGAGTGCCGCATGCGACGGCGACTTGCAACAGCAGATATTGGAACGGGCTTTGCCATGTTGAGGTAGTTGAAATGTGGCGGTTTGGCGAAGACCATGCGAAATTTTAAAAAATTTTAAAGGGTCGACATCGATTATGTTGAATCGATGCGGAACGTAAAGTACTAGGTATTGATCATGCTACAGTCGGTTTAAGGCATCAATACAAACGGATCGCCGTGTCGAAGTACCAGGTCCTACGGATGTCGATTACGTCGAAATCTTTGACTAGCCCCGGCGGGAATGTCGGGTAGCTAGCCTGACTGGTGATGATGCGCCGTATCGCCTCATCGATGGCCGGCACACCGCTGGAGACAACGAAAGTGATAGCCTCCACCGATCCATCGCTACGAATGGATACCGTGACCATGGGATCAGTATGGGGCTGCTTCGCTAATTCGCGAACACTATCAAACGTCGTGTTCCGCTCGATCTTCCGGCCCCAGGCTTCCGCGTATAAGATGAGTTCTGCGTTAGGGTCGCTGCGGCCTAACAGCCTGCCTCGACGTGCGCTGCTTGCAGACGGTAGACGCTTTGCCGCCGCTTCACGTTGCTTGGCTTCCTCGTTCAGTTGCCGTCCTATGGCGCGAAGTTTTTCTTGTCGCTGCTCCGCCTCTGCTTGTAAAGCGGCCAAGCGTGTGGCCTCGATCTGGATCGCCGCTTGCCGCGCTGCCTCTAGTTGTGCGGCGACCTGTCGCGCGTTTTCCTGGCGTGATACCTCCTTGCGTTCAGCGTCCGCCCGCGCGGTCTCGGCACGCGCCGCCTCCTGAACTGCAGCCAGTTGTTGTGCAGCTGCTTTTTTTGCCGCTTGCTGGCGTTCAGTTTCGACTCTTGCGGCATCTGCCCGGGCCACTTCCTGACGGGCGGTCTCCTGTCGCGCGGCAGCTTGTTTTGCTGCGACCTGTTTTGCTAGCTCGTGGCGTTCAGCTTCTATGTGTGCAGCTTCGACTCGGGCTGCCTCTATCCGTACTGCTTCTGCACGCGCCGCCTCCTGAACTGCAACCAGTTGTTGTGCTGCTGCCTTTTTTGCGACTTCCTGGCGTTCAGCTTCGATTCTTGCTGCATCTGCCCGAGCCACTTCCTGACGGGCGGCTTCTTGTCGTGCTGCAGCTTGTTTTGCGAGCTCGCGGCGTTCAGCCTCAATTCGTTCAGTGTCGACCCGTGCTGCTTCCTGCCGTGCCGCCTGAGCTGCGGCCTGTCGCGCGTTCTCTTGGCGCGCTACTTCTTTGCGTTCGGCTTCTGCCCGTGCCGTCTCTACTCGTGCTGCCTCCTGGACTGCAGCCAGTTGTTGTGTTGCTGCTTTATTTGCTGCTTCCTGGCGCTCGGCGTCGACTCTTGCGGCATCTGCCCGAGCTATTTCCTGGCGGCTGGCCTCCTGTTGCGCTGCGGCCTGTTTTGCTGCTGTCTGTATGGCGAGCTCGCGGCGTTCAGCCACTATCCGTACCGCTTCTGCACGTGCTGCTTCGACGCGGGCGGCTTCCAGTCGCACCGTCTCTTGTTGTGCGGCTTCCTGGCGTTCTGCTTCGAACTGCTCGGTCTTGCGTTGCATATCCAGCTTGGCATCGCTAGCACGTGGCGGTGTCGCGACCGCAGCGATGGCTGTTGGCAGCTCTGGCGCAGCAGGCACGATCCACGTGGATTGGTCTGACTTCGCCATGGCGATCAAGTCTTTTGTGGGCTGCGGCGGGGCTGCCATTTTTTCAATTGGCCGCTCGACCGGTAACGGAGAAATTGCAGGCACAGTTGGGGATGCTGAGATCGTCTTTACCGTAGTCACGTTCTCAAATTTTGCTTGCGGCACGCTTTCGATAGCCGATACTAATGTCATCGTCTTCGGTTCAAGGTCAGCTGGATGATCGACGCCCACAGTCAATACGGGTTCTGCAGCCGGTACCGGCGTAGCTAGCAGGACGATGTGCAAATCGGAAATTTCGGTACGGCTATCCTGCCATGGTAAGCCGATGCCCGGAAGCCCGTGACCAACGAAGGCCAGACTTAATAATATCGCGTGGATCGTCAGGGAAAGCAGTAGCCCAAACGTCAGACGCTTGCGTTCAGGGTGCGTCGGCATCAAGTCTTGCATTCGAATAAATCCACATTTTCATTTGCTATTGAAATCCCATTATTTTGTCGCCTGAGTATTTTACGTCAACCTCATTGTCACAAGAGTAATTTATCGTTGCTCTTTCTCAAAAGAGTGATCCCCACCTCGCACATTGACTTCTATTTTTCAAATAGTCGATTGCGTAACTGAAGGTGTGCGACATAGATAATTAACTGTCTGTTTTGCCAACCCAAAAAAATAAGTGAGAATCTCTCCTTGAATGTTCTGAACAAATGTTCTAGAGTAATTCTGTAACAAAAAGTTTCTGTTTGGCATTGTTTATTAATGCTATGAAGTTGTCTCATTGTGAAGTAAAGGCAAACCATTCGAAAGGATGGGACGCAAAGCTAAAGGGTCCTCGCGGGTTTTTGCAGGATAGCCAGATGTCGTAGTCCCGGTAAATCGGGTTTTCGTTAAAAGGTTAACGGTCATGAACAACTTAGGCGCAATGCCCGCACATGCTAACGCTCACGCTAATGCTAACGCTCACACTCCCAAAAAACTCCTCGTTGGTGCCTTCGGTTTATCCGATTATGAGTTAAGACTTGTTCGTAGTGTCTTGAGTCTGACCATGGTACATGGTCGTGCATATTCATTCGCATTGTTTGATACCGCCAGCACTGGCCGTCCTGATATTGTTATTGTCGATCCAAATAATGAACAGGCAAAAGCAGCGTTGCAGGAGTTGACTAGCCACGATAAAACGCATGAACCTTTCGTCATATTTATTTCAAATACGCCACAAGCTAGCCAGGATAAATACCATTTATTGCGTCCTTTAGCGCCGACAAAAATGTTGGCATTGCTTGACCATGTGGCTAGCGAATTCGCCAATATTCTGCCGTCTACTGCTGTACCACCTGCGCCACCGGCACCACCTGCACTCCGCACCTCGATTAAGCCTGTACCTACCAAACAATTATTCAGGGCTTTAATCGTTGACGATAGCCCTACTGCAAGAATAAAAATTGAGATCGAATTGCGCGCCATGAGCATCATGGCCGATAGCGCGCAAACCGGCGAAGAAGCCTTGAAGATGCTAGCCAAAAAAACTTACGATTTGATATTTCTCGACATTATTTTGCCCGGTGCTGATGGTTATGAAGTGTGCAAACTCATTCGCCGCAATCAGGAAACAAAACGCATTCCGGTCATTATGTTGACCAGTAAGTCATCGCCTTTTGATCGTATCCGTGGTTCGCTCGCTGGCTGTAATTGGTATCTGACCAAGCCGGTAGAACATGTCAAATTTTATGAAGTGATAGAGAAATGTTTGGTAGAAGGAAAAGCAATTTTTAAACAATCGCATGACAAAAATCATGGCATGCCAATGACAGCGTGACAGTAAGTTTTTTTAATAGCATCACAATTTAAAGGGAGTACATCATGGGTAATAAAAAAGTAATGGTGGTTGACGATTCCATCGCTGAGTTAGCCAATATTAAATCCATATTGCAGGATGCCGGTTATCTTGTGGTCACCGCTTCCAGTGGTAAAGAATCCGTCGAGAAAGCAAAATCAGAGCAGCCCTCCATTATTTTTATGGATATCGTGATGCCAGAAATGGATGGCTATGAAGCTTGCCGAACCTTGTCGCAAGACCCGGTTACCAAGAATATTCCTATTGTTCTGGTGACCAGCAAAGCGCAAAAAGCCGACCGTATCTGGGGCCAGTTACAAGGCGCCAAAGGACATGTTTGCAAACCCTATACCGCTGATCAGATCATCGATCAACTCAAGGTAGCTGCCTGATTTTTGCGAGAAAAACATGCACTCTCCGTCACTTCAACAAAGTAGCCAGGCACCTGCAGAATGGCTCTCGCCCAGCGCTGCGCTGGAGCGTTTCGTTGCGCCAAAAGATTTGCTCTGGACCGGTCCGGAAGAAGTCGTCGAGCGCAATCGCTATGGTTTTAGCGTAGGCTCTTTTGGCTTGATGATACAAACCAATGTCGGTAGTGAAGTGATACGGCCAGAGGCAATTTCAAGTTTGCCTGGTTCTGCGCCATGCTTGCTTGGCCTACTCAATTTGCGCGGTAATTTGGTGCCGGTATTTGATTTAAGTCTGGTGCTTGGTGTGACTAAATCGACTGAATCCCGTGCCAAGCTGGTCTTGATTTTAGATAAAGGTGAAAATGCCGTGGGCATGGTGATTGATGGATTTCCGCAACCTTTGCAGGCAATGCGAAACATTGCGCAATTACCGGTTTTACCAGCGGTATTGCAAGAGCATGTGAGTGCGGGTTATGTGAAAGATGAGCGGGTGTGGTTGGAGTTTAATCACGAAAGTTTTTTTGAGAAATTGACACGAACGAGTGCAGGTCATTGATGTTACTCCGTCATTCCCGCGCAGGCGGGAATCCAGAAGCACCTTGTGCGGAGCACGCCAATATTGGCGCTATGCGTGATGAACTAGCTGGATTCCCGCCTACGCGGGAATGACGATGATGGAAATTTTTTGGTACACGGTTGTTTCGCTTCCCTTTATGGAGAACAAAATGAAATTGAGAATCCCGAATATCGGCGTCCGTCTGGGCTTAGGTTTTTCAGCCGTGCTGTTGCTGTTGGCACTGACTGCCTGGCTGGCTGTGTCGAATCTGAAATCGATTAATGATGGTACTGGCAATATCGTTAGCGGCAGTTATCCTAAGGTGGTGCTGGCTTATAAGATGTTGGGTAATGTGAATGCCAATGCGCTTTCTATGCGCAATATGCTGGTACTAAACGATACCGCAGCAATTGACAAAGAATTGAAACTGATTCAGGGACGTAGACAGAATCAGGAGGGCAATATCGCCGCGTTTGAAAAACTTATTGCGACAGAAGAAGAAAAAAACTATTTTCAGATCGCTAAAGATGCGCGCGCCAAATATGGTGTGGCACAAAAAGAATTCTTAAAACTGGCCAGTGAGGGTAAGAAAACTGAGGCTGCCAACTGGTTGCTGGTTAACTTGCAATCTGATCAGGAAGTCTGGTTTGAAGCGGTCGATTCATTAATTCGCTATCAGACTAAGCTAGTACAGACCGATGGTAACAACGCAGAAAATACTTATCAGGGAGCGCGCAGTATCTTGCTGATGGTGGCGATTGCATCTATCGTGCTCACTGTTGCAGTGGCTTACTGGATGACACGTAGTATTACCAAACCGGTCTCACATCTGGTCGGCGTTATGCAAAAAATGACCTTGGGTGATGCACGGATTCGTGCCAATAGTACGGGCTCAGATGAGATCGCAAAACTCTCGCGTCAGTTCGACAAGATGGTGGATGAACGTGAAGCCAGCCGTCTGGCGATAGAAAAAGAAAACGAACAACTCAATGACTCTGTGCTGTTGTTACTGCAAGCCGTGGCGCAGCTCGCTAACAAAGATTTGACGGTCAAGGTACCGGTCTCTGGCGATGTCACCGGGGCAGTGTCAGACGCTTTGAATTTGCTCACTAGCGAAACCGCCAAAGTGTTAAGAGATGTGAGCAATATTTCTGCCGACGTGACAGAAGCCTCAATGAAAGTGAAAGCGCAATCCGATAATGTGATGGCGGCCGCTGCCGAAGAACGTTTGGAAGTGGAACATACGACACTTTCCTTATCGACTGCATCGCAAGAGATGCGCATCATTGCCGATCTGGCGCAATCGTGTAACAACGCGGCGGATAATGCGATTGCCTCGACCCAGTTGGCCTTAGATACGGTGAATAGCACGGTCGGCGGTATTAACAGTACCCGCGACATTATCCGCGAAACTGAAAAACGGATTAAACGCCTGGGTGAACGCTCGCAAGAGATTTCTGGCGTGGTCGGCTTGATTAATGCGATTGCAGAACGGACGCACATTCTGGCGCTCAATGCGAGTATGCATGCGGCTTCTGCAGGTGAAGCAGGGCGCGGTTTTGCGGTGGTGGCCGATGAGGTGCAAAGGCTGGCAGAAAATGCGCGCCAGGCAACCCAGCAAATTTCTGGCCTGGTAAATAATATTCAGTTAGAGACTTCGGATACGGTCAACACTATGAACTCGGCAATCGCGCAGGTGGTTGAGGGTAGCCGTTTAGCAGAACAAGCCGGTGTGCAAATGCAGGTCACGCAGAAAGCGACTTCTGAACTGGTGACTTCGGTGCAGCAGATTGCTTTCCGCTCGCATGGTCAGGCCAAGGCTAGTCAGGATCTACTTGATCGCGCTATCCAGATCAAGAAAACCAATCAGGAAACCAGTCATCAACTCGACGAGCAATCTACTCAAACAACAAATTTGGTGGAATATGCACGGATGTTGTTGTCGGCGGTGCGCGTGTTTAAATTAGCTGCCTGATTTAATAAGGACTTGATTAGTGACTATGTTCAGATGTCTATCTACGTCATTCCCGCGCAGGCGGGAATCGAGCTCGTCGACCAAGCTTAGCGTCAAGATAGTTGTGCTACGCGCGAGAATGGTTACTGGATTCCCGCCTGCGCGAGAATGACGGAAATACCTATCACGCAATATCACATAATAATAAGCAGCAAAAAAGCACACGCAGCTCCAGTAGCATACGCAACCATGCAGAGGCGTTATGGAACAACTAGAAAACAAAGCGACGGAGTTTAATCAGACCGTCATCGAAGCCCTGGATGAAGTGTTTGCGGCTTTGGAAGTTGAGTCTGTTGGCAGTGACGGTGTGGCCGGTACTGCGCAGACGCTAGGCTGTTACATCGAGCAAGTGCGGCATATCAGGGCAGCTGCCAGTACCGCAGATATGCCCGGGCTCAATTGGGTTTGCTCACTGGTCGAGCGCAATCTGATTTCTTTGTATAACCAAAACAGATTGCTTAGCAAAGAAGAATTTTCATTACTTAGTGAGTGGCCCGAGCTACTCGCCAGCTATGCGCTAAACCATGGCGCTTGCAAGATTGATGAATTGGTCTGGCATCTAGGTGCATCCAGCTGGCCAGCGCCTTTGCTGGAGGTTGAAGCGGATGAATTGCGTCATCTGCTGGAGTGTGATCCGGGTAATTGCAATTGCGACAGCGAGCAAAACCATGGCCTTTTTCTGGTGCCTGATGTGTATATTGATCTGCCTGTCAATCTGCCCGTCGATCTGCATATGGCGATGCACGAAGCTCTGGACGGATTGATTACAATTCTTGCTCTGGATGGTGCAGTAGAAGTTGCTGTACAAGAGAATATTTTTTCGCGCTACGCCCAGGCTTTGCAAGTGCTGTCACCCTGTGCGGTAAGTGTCGCTATGGATGCGCTGGCTAGCGCTAGCGATGCGTTTTCTCAGGTCTTGATGTTGCGTGCAGAGCGGCCCATGCTGCTGTTAGAAGCCGAGCGAGATTTACTTAATTTGTTCCCGTTGTTAGCGATGGAATGTATCGCCACGCCAGAAGATGCTTCCAAAGGTCTGGCTTTGCTGGATCTGGCGTTTAACGCAGTGTGGGATGCAAGCGAAGAAACCGAAGCTGTGCCGGGCGAAGTACAAAGTGTGGAAAACATACTAGCGCAAATGCATGATTCAATACACACACAAACTATCAGCCACGCCATGTTAGCGCTGCTGGCCAAAGAATTTAGCCTGATGAGCGATCTGCTGGCAGAAGATCTGGCGGCAGTGCTGCGACCCGGGATGAGTGACGCAGCGCGCCACGATGCGCTGGGCAATTATGCCGATGTGCTGGCAAGAATCGGTGCTACGGCAGAGTCGCTAGGTTTGACCGCATTGAGTGGCGCTTTTAGTCATCTGCATCACACTGTAAGCGGTTTAAGTGACGGTATTAGTCCGGCGCAAAATGCCTTACTTGAGCAGTTGTCAGAAAAATTGCTGACGTACTTAGCTACACCGAATGACCAGATGAAAGGCAGTGAATTGATGGCGATAGTAGCCGCGTCAGTGTGGCCAAACCCTATGCAGGTAAGTCTCGCAGAACAATGGGTAAGAGATTTATCACAAGTGACTATTATCGATGAAGTTGAGCAGGCAGCAGCACCGCGCTTGATCGCTAACCCCAATGATGTTTCCCTGGTTTTGCCAAAAGATATCAATGTCGAATTGCTCGATGGCCTGCTGCAAGAGTTGCCGATACAAGTCGCCAGCTTTACTAGTGCGATTAAGAAATTTGTCGTTGGTAATGGCAGCATGGCTGAGGTGGAACAGGCCAAGCGTGCCGCCCACACGCTCAAAGGTGCAGCCAATACAGTTGGGGTCGCAGGTATCGCCAATCTCACCCATCACCTGGAAGATCTGTTGATCAGCCTGACAGAAAAAAATACTTTGCCATCACACAGCTTGGCGAAACTGTTGATGGATGCATCTGATTGTCTGGAGGCGATGAGTGAAACCGTCTTGGGCGTAGGGTCAGCACCGGTGCAAGCCTTGGAAGTGTTGCAACAGGTGCTCAATTTTATTCATCATGGCGACACTAATATTGATGACGCGAATATCGAAGTTGAGACTACTCTAGTAGATCAAACAACGGTTGCGCCATCGCCGAATGAAGTGGTCGATCCTGAAGCTGTTGCCAGCGAAGCGGCGCAAATGCTGCGTGTACCAGCACCGGTGGTAGATGAGTTATTGCGCCTGGCTGGTGAAAACGTCATCTCCAACGCGCAGATACAAGAGCGCCTGCGTCAGACGCAAAAGCAATCGAAGGCGATCCAAAAGCAAGATGCCTTGTTCCAAAAACTAATTGCCGAACTGGAGAATCTGGTCGACGTGCGCGGCCTCGCTGCACCACGCCAGGCCACACCGCAGAGTATACAGACAGAAGGGGATTTTGATCCGCTGGAATTTGAGCGCTATAGCGAATTGCATACCATCACCAGCCAACTCATCGAGGCCAGAACCGATGCTTCAGAAATGTCAGGGAAGATCGATGAAGAGCTTAATGCGCTAGGCGAATTACTGGAAGTGCAGCGCCGCCTGCAAATGGAAAATCAACATGCGGTGATACGCACCAGACTAGTGCCAGTGAGCACGCTGGTTTCGCGTTTGCAACGCAGCGTGCGCCAGACTTGTCGCCTGCTTGATAAACAGGTAGAGCTAAAAATTATCGGTGAAGCGACCAGTATTGATAGCAATATGTTGCAGGAGTTGGCTGAGCCTTTGATGCATATTTTGCGCAATGCAGTTGACCATGGCATCGAAGCGCCGGACGATAGACTCGCAATCAATAAATCGGCGTTTGGCCTCATCGAACTGAGTTTTGCGCGTGAAGGTAATGCCATCGTCGTGCGTTGCAAAGATGATGGTGCCGGTCTGGACTATTCCGCGATCCGCCGCACGGCAATGCAAAGAAATATGATCCTGGCGGGCGCTAAACCAACTGATGAAGAACTAGGTCGCCTCATCCTCATGGCTGGGTTTTCTACGCGTGATACCACTACGCAAACCTCCGGTCGCGGCATCGGCATGGACGTGGTCTACACAAGTATTTTGGAGATGAAGGGCTCGTTAAAATTACTCTCGAATGTTGGTAGCGGTCTCACAGTAGAGCTGCGTTTGCCCGCGACTTTGCTGTCTGAGCACACCTTGATGGCACGCATAGGCGGCAAGCTATTGGCGGTATCGAGCCGGCGCATTTTGGATATTCATTACATCACGCCGGACCAGATCAGTTTCATCGGAGATCAACAAGTGTATCGGGTAGGCGATGCGGTGCATCAATTGCTCAAGCTCGATAGCTTGCTTGGCATACCCGATAAACGGGCCCAAGCCAGAGAGTTAGGTTATCCGGTCTTGATTACCAGTACCGATGCCGGTGCCAGTTGCGCGATTCTAGTTCAGGAGCTGGTCGATGGCCGTGAAGTGGTGGTCAAAAAACTCGGCAAATACGTACCAAAAATTCCCGGAACCATAGGTGCAGTTATTCTCGGTGATGGTAGCGTGGCACCGGTTATCGATTTGCCCGAATTATTGCGCGCCTCGTCACAAGGGCAGCAAATTTCTGCGGTATTTAAACCAACGATGCAAGAACAGATCTCGGCCAGGCCAGCGCTTGCCACGCGTATCGCGCTGATCGTTGATGATTCGCTGTCGGCACGGCGTGCCGCAGCACAAATCATGCGCGACGCTGGCTACGAAGTACGTACCGCGATCGATGGCCTCGACGCGGTCGCCATGCTAGAAACTTTGGTGCCTGATGTCATTTTGGTCGATATGGAAATGCCACGCATGAATGGCCTGGAGCTCACCAGCCATGTGCGTGGCCGTGCGACTTTGAAAAATATCCCTATCATTATGATCACCTCACGTTCGACCGAGAAACATCGTCAACAAGGTGATGCGGCAGGCGTCAATGCGTATCTGGTGAAACCGTTTAACGAAGATAAACTCTTGCAGCATATCGATAATTTGGTGGGGTTTGCGCGATGAAATCGACGGTGTTTCCCAAAATTAGTGCCGTAGCCGAGGCCATTCCGGTTAGCCTGGCGCTGCCAGTCAATAAAGTCATAGTGCTGGCGATAGATAATTTGCGATTGATATTGCCGCAAGCGGATATCCGCACGGTGGAATCCGTCAGCGACGTAGAGTTGGCAGGCAAAATGCCAAGATCTGCTGGCTGGATCAAGTACCTGGGCCAACGCTGGCCTGTGGTTTGTTTCTCGGATGAATTGGCGTTTTTAGATGAAGTGCCAGCACCACGGCGCGCTTGCGTGATGTTGGCGTTTAATGGCGCTTATCTCGGCCTGCTATGTGACGATGCCCGCGTGCTGGTGAATTTTGCACAGCAAAGTTTCGCCGTACCGGCATCGATGCGTATGCATGCATCACCCTTAACCGGCTTAATCCAATATGAGCAAGGTCTGGCATGTCTCAGTGACGCCAGTCACGTTGCTTGTTACGTCAATCATTACGTCAATTTAGCGGCAGTAATGCAAGAGGAAGAGGTCCATTAATGTCCAGTGCAAATGCATGGTTATTAGATCTCGGTGGTGCCACGCGCGTAGCAATCGGCATGCGCGAGCTGGTGCAAATTGTTGATGCATCTCACACTTATCCGGTGCCGCTAACCCCGGCTTGCAGCCGCAAGGTAATGTTTTGGCAAAAGCGCATGCTGCCCGTGCTGGATCTGTCGATTCGCGTCAATAATACCGAAAGCAAAGGCAACTTACTCGCGATAGTCGCGTATCAAGATTCCGAAAATGCAAGTACAGGATTAGCTGCCATCATCCTGACAGCGCCACCGATACGCATCACGGTGGACGATGCGCAAGCATGTACTTTGGATGAACACATGGCAGATTGGCGCGAGCTGGCGAATGCTGGTTTTACAAGGGAAGGGGCGGTGATTCCTGTGCTGCATTTGAGTCGATTGTTTGGCGGGGCTTCTACTGCCTGACGTGTTTGCCTGCGGCGGATTGCAATCCGCCCTACGCGGGCTGGTTAGACCTTAGACTTGGAGGCCTTTGCAAACACCAAAAACGCAAATAGCACCTCAATCAATCCACCTATTCCTGCCGCAACAAGGGGCGTTATCGCTAAGAAGAATACGAGATTTCCAGCGATAATCAAGCTTACGCCCATCATCCAGAAAATCGATCTGCCATACATACTAGCGAAGATCAGGTAACGGCTTCCTATCGTTGCCATCATTGCGG
This sequence comes from Undibacterium sp., assembly GCA_025359635.1. Taxonomy (GTDB): domain Bacteria; phylum Pseudomonadota; class Gammaproteobacteria; order Burkholderiales; family Burkholderiaceae_D; genus Undibacterium. The sequence continues at coordinate 12,058 of JANYFV010000414.1, forward strand.
GAAAAAATAATTCTGGTCTGAGAAGAAAAAGACCGTAGGCCATCGCACAGCAAAGAATAAGCCATATCGTCGACGCCATCCCAAGTTGGTTCAATGCGTTGTCTTTGCTTGTCTTGGCGGGGCGTCCTGTCGCCTTTGTCACAATGACGCTAAGCGGGTAAATTAGTGCGCCGCCTATGAGCAGAGTCCATACAGATTGATTTATCCCGAGCTGATAGCACACCAGCGCGGCTGCAATCCAGACGAGGCCGGATACCAGGATTCCCGGAGCGCCGTCATATTAAGCGTAGCGCATTTCGTTTTGCTGTTCTGTGGTTAGCGATAGTTCCATCAGTTCTTTCTGCGGTAATTTGAATTATGAAAAATGCATATTAGCTTGGGCATCTAAAAAAAACAATTTGTTTCAATGCCCTCGAAAAACGCATGGCGTGGATGACGCCAAGGAGATCCTGTGATTAAAAAAGAGTCGACAAGCAAATAGCAATCCTTAAAATAAAAGCTCGACCAATTAAATCAAGGAGAACGACATGCTTGCGACTCTTAGCGATAATTTTATTTCAGAAAAAATGGTTTTGACAGTGGCCTTAGAGCTTTCCAACGGCAGTTGGAAAATGGGGTTGAGTGACGGCAGAAGAGCAAAACCTGCGGTCATCACAGTGTCAGATGAACATCCCCATACGCGACAGATGGCAGCGATGAAAGTGATTCAGGAAATATTGGTGAAATGGCTTCTGCCATCGGACACCAAAGAAAGTGCATCCGTCATCACCACAAATCCTATTGGAAAATCTCAGTTCAAGCAGTTCTCAAGGCATCACCAAACAAATGCGGCTCATAAATAAGCCGTCGTTTTCCGCTCATCAAGAGAAAATGTTTGCCGCTGCAGCGGGCGAGTAATGCCATGTCGAGTTTTTCTGCCACCATGTGCCCCATTTGCGTGGTTCCTGAACGGGATAGTAGAAATGGAATTCCCATTTGCGCGCCTTTGATCACCATTTCTGAGGTCAGCCTGCCTGTGGTGTAAAAAATCTTGTCGCCGCCTTCCATGCCAGCTAGCCACATCATGCCGGCAATTGCATCGACTGCATTGTGCCGGCCTACGTCTTCAATAAAATACAGCAAGCTACCATCGTCAGAGAACAGCGCGCAGCCGTGTACTGATCCGGCTTGTTTGTAGACCGACTGTTGCGTGCGTATGGTATCGACGATGCGGTACAACACTGACTGCCGCAAACTCGCCTGCTCCGGTAGCACCAGCGTGTCGACCTCATCCATTAAGCCGCCATACACCGAGCCTTGGCCACAGCCGGTGGTGACGACTTTTTTTGCGGTACGTGCGGCAATATCGGCAATCCCATGACGGGTGTTCACCGCCACTGCATCGACCGACCAATCGACTTGCACAGACTCAATCTCATCGAGGCTACGCACCAGGCGTTGGTTGCGCAAATAGCCTAGCACCAAGGCTTCTGGGTTGGCGCCTAAGGTCATCAGTGTGACCAGTTCACGCTTGTCGACATACACGGTGAGCGGGCGTTCAGCGGGTATCGAGATAGTCGAGGCGCGGCCGCGCTCATCTAACACATCAATCTCTTGGGTGAGATTGATGGTGCTCGATGACATTAAGGGGCGTCTGGAATAAGGCATGATATTAGGAATTAATAGTCATTAAGTCGCCATTTAGCGTTGTAATTCAGCCAGAATCTGTCCGCCACCAAAGCTGCTTTGTACCGGCTCTGCACCACCTAAAGCTACTTTTATCGCGCAATATTTAAACTCGGGAATTTTCCCCACGGGATCTAAGGCGGCATTGGTTAATCGATTGATCGCCGCTTCGTAATAACAAAACGGTACAAACACCGCACCGCGCGGCGAACTGTCATCGGCGCGTGCATACAGGCTGACTTCACCACGGCGTGAACTGATGGTGATGATGTCACCCGGCTGCCCACCCATGGCTGACAGATCGAGTGGATGCACCAGCGCGACCGGATCTGGCTCTATTGCATCGAGCACCGCTGTGCGACGGGTCATGCTGCCGGTATGCCAATGTTCAAGCTGGCGGCCGGTAATCAGCACCATCGGGTAGTCGGCATCTGGACGTTCGTTGGCAGGAATAATATCGGCCGGGACAAAACGGGCGCGCCCGGATTCACGTGGAAAATCCTGCGTGAAGACGACTGATTCGCCGGGGTCGCCTTCGTGCCGGCAAGGGTAGGTGACGGCGTGTTCGCGCTCCAGCCGTTCCCAGGTGATGCCTGCGATATTGGGCATGGTATGGCGCATTTCATCGAATACTGCGCCGACGTTCGCATAATTCCAATTCAATCCTAATTGCTGCGCCATTTGCTGGATAATCCACAAATCTTGCTTGGCTTGCCCTGGCGGATTAAGCGCCTGGCGGCCCATCTGTACCAGCCTATCGGTATTGGTGAAGCTGCCGGTTTTTTCCGGGAAGGCAGAGGCTGGCAATATCACATCGGCCAGATAGGCGGTCTCGGTCAGAAAGATATCCTGCACCACCAGATGATCAAGCGCCGCCAAAGATTCACGGGCGTGATTCGCATCCGGGTCGGACATCGCCGGGTTCTCACCCATGATGTACATGCCGTTGATTTCGCCACGTTTTATCGCGTGCATGATTTCAACTACCGTCAAACCCGGCTGCGGATCTAGTGTGCCCGCTGGCAGTTGCCAGGCATGCTCGAAGCGATCGCGCGCAGCTTGGTTATCCACCCTTTGATAATCCGGGTACATCATCGGAATCAGTCCGGCGTCAGAGGCGCCTTGCACATTGTTTTGCCCACGTAGCGGATGCAGGCCAGAACCCGGTTTGCCGATTTGCCCTGTCATCAGTGCTAACGCGATTAAACAACGGGCATTGTCGGTGCCGTGTATATGCTGTGAGATACCCATGCCCCACAAAATCATCGAGCCTTTGGACGTCGCATATAAGCGTGCCACGTCACGAATTGTGTCGGCATCGATACCGCAGATCGGTGCCATGAGTTCAGGGCTGTAACCCGCTACATTCGTTTCCAGTTCTGCATAGCCAATCGTGCGGCTGGCAATAAAATCGTGATCGACCAGATTTTCATGCACGATCACATGCATCATGGCATTCAGCAGTGCGACGTCGGTATCCGGTTTGAATTGCAAATACCGGTGCGCCATGCGTGCCAATTCAGATTTGCGTGGGTCCATGACGATTAGCTTGGTGCCGTTTTCAATCGCGTTTTTTATCCAGGTGGCAGCGACCGGATGATTCACTGTCGGATTGGCACCGATGACGATAACCACCGCAGCTTTAGTCACATCCATCACCGGATTCGAGACTGCGCCGGAGCCTATGCCTTCCAGCAAAGCCGCCACCGAAGAGGCGTGACACAGACGCGTGCAGTGATCGACATTGTTGCTGCCAAAACCGACACGCACCAGTTTTTGGAACAGATACGCTTCTTCATTGCTACCTTTGGCAGAGCCAAAACCCGCCAGCGCTTTTTTACCTTTGGTATCGCGGATAGTTTTGAGTTTACCGCCGGCAAACGCCAGCGCTTCTTCCCAGCTGGCTTCGCGAAATACTTGCATGACATTCGCCGGGTCCATGCTGAAGTCACCGCTCTTTTTGGCGTCGCTGCGGCGTATCAAAGGCACCGTCAGGCGATGCGGGTGATGCGCGTAATCAAAACCGTAACGGCCTTTGACGCACAGACGTTCATGATTGGCCGGGCCATCACGACCTTCGACATATAAGATTTGATTGTCTTTGATGTTATAGGTCAACTGGCAGCCAACGCCGCAATACGGGCAAACAGAATCGACTTGCTTGTCCGGCACCGTTAATGCTACCTCGCGTGCTGGCATCAAGGCACCGGTCGGGCAAGCTTGCACACATTCGCCACAGCCAACGCAAGTCGATGCACCCATAGGGTCATCCATATCAAATACAATTTTTGCGGCATCGCCACGGAAGGCGAGGCCAATCACATCATTCACCTGCTCATCGCGACAGGCGCGCACGCAACGGGTGCATTGAATACAGGCATCCAGGTTCACCGTTATCGCTGCGTGTGAGGCATCTTGTGCAACGGTTGTTCGTGGCGTAAAACGTGGCTTGCCGAGGTGTAATTTTGTCGCCCACTGATCGACTTCATTGTTGCGCGTATAGGCAGTCTCTGGCATATCCGATTGCAATAGTTCGAGCACCATTTTTTGCGCGCTAACGGCTCGTTCGCTATCAGTGATGACTTGCATGCCGGCGGTGGGGCTGCGGCAGCAACTTGGCGCGAGCACGCGTTCGCCATTGATCTCGACCATACATGC
>JANYFV010000017.1 GCA_025359635.1 Undibacterium sp.
CGCATAATCCAGATGCTGGCGGGAGTAAATAAGGCGACATACAGGAAGATTTGCCCATGGTAGGTATTGAGCATAGGTATGCCCCATGAATCGCCCATATTTTTATACAGCATGTATAGCGGAAGAAAAAATAGCATTCCCGGTATCACTTGCGTAACGGTAATCGCCAGGCTCGCCGTATCCGATCCGCGAAAGCGAAACCGTGCCAGCGCATAGGCTGCACAGGTGGCAAGTATGGTGGCAAAGAAAGTTGTTGTTCCGCAGACAATCAGGCTGTTTTTGAAGTAAGTCATAAAGTCGACATTGACCCACATATCGCTATAGTTTTGCCAGCGAAATGGTTGCTCGGAAACCAGCTGCGTACCGGCAGTAATTTCCTGAAAACTGCGCAGTGAAGAAAGCACCATCCAGAAAATAGGGAGTAAGCTCACCAGTACCACTAGCCAGGTGAGGCCATTAAGCCAATTGAGCCAATTGAGCACAGAAGCGTGATTTTTTCGTGTATTTTTGCGCATATTTTTGTGCTTATTCATCGTTGGCCAGGCTCCTTTTAAAGCTCTGCATCCATATGCCGACAAATACCAGCATGATGCTCATCATGATGAAAGAGACTGCAGCGCCCTGACCAAATAACCAATAGCTGAAGGATTGACGCGTCAGTAAAGGCATCAGCAAATCGGCCCACTCACCCGGATAACCGCCGCCAAACATCATCGATACAATATTGTAGGAATACACGTTATCGATAATCTGGAACATGAACTGAATCACGATCACAGGCTTGAGGATTGGAATAGTAATGTGTAAAAATTGCTGCCACTTGCTCACGCCATCCAGTGTTGCCGCTTCATATTGATCTTCTGGTACCGCCTGCAGCGCAGCCAGAAAGATCAGCATCATGACTGGCCAGGCACGCCATACGGTAGGGATAACAATCGCCCAAAAACTATTCGATCCCAATAGCCAAAAAGGTTTTTCGTCCAGCAGATGCAGGTAATCCACCAGCACCACATTCACAATGCCAACATCGCGTTGCCACATGAATCCCCATAGCGTGCCAACGACATAGGACGGAACTATCCACGGCAATAACAGTAAGGTGCGGGCGATGCCTTTGCCGGCAAATTCGCGATTGAGCAACATTGCCACCCCAAGCCCGATGGCGATGGCTAAAGTCGATACGATTAAGGTATACAGTGCAGTATTTCGCAAGGCAAAACCTAAGCCGGCGCGGATCGGGCTATGTCCTTCAAAAAGAATACGGCGGTAATTCTCTAGTCCGATAAAGGGCGCATCTAAAAATTGACTCAAGGTGGTTTGATTCAATTTAAGCAGGGACATATAAAATCCCTGGAGGATAGGCGTCAGGTTAACGGCCAGCATCAACAAAATAGCCGGTAATAACAACAAATAGGGGAACAGGTTAAATTTATTTTTACGCATGAGCTGACCTTGAAGCGTTTTATCGCAACGGTTTCTGACGATACAATTAGTATCCTGATTTTTACTACATCCAGATGTTCATTCACGTCATTCGCGCCTGCACGGGGATGACGAAAATGCAGGGTATCTGAGTTTTGTGACTAATCAGTATTAGTTTTATTGCGACTCTGCAAGCACTTCATTCGCTTCGTTTGCCGTTGCGTCTAAGGCTTTCTTGATGGCCAACGGGGAATATGTTCCCTTTACCCCGGCAACGATGTCGAACATGCTGCCGATGTTTTTGAGGTACACCGACTCTAATGGACCCCATCCTGGAATAGTCGGATAGTGCCGTCCATTTTTAATTTGTCCGACGAATTCAGCATAGTGCACATTCGACATCAGCGAAGGATCGTAGGCAGCGTCTAATCTGGTTGGTAACATCCATGACATTTTGGCGTAACTGACTTGCGCTTCGCGTCCAACCAGATAGGTCAACAATTTCCAGGCTTCCTCTTTATTCTTGGATGATTTCATGATCGCCAGATCAGAACCGGCGAACAGCGTCTGTTGACCTTTAAGCCCCGCCGGGTAGGGCGCTATAGAGAAATTTTTGGCAGTGACCGATTCGAGTTGTCCGCCTTTCGATTTAGGTGTGCTCAGTGGCTTGAGTATCCATGGGCCGGTAAAAATAACCGCATATTGCCCGTTAAAAAAATCTGACTCAATCTGAACCGCATCTTTCTCCAGCGCTGCCTTTGGTACTAATCCTTCTACTGCAAAGCTGGTGTAATAATTAATTGCCTGCAAAGCTTCTGGCGAATTAATGGCAGATTTCTTTTTGTCGGCGCTTAACAAATCTCCGCCCGCATTCCAGATCCACGGTGCCAGATTGTGTACTACGTTGAGGTCGTTTTTGCCGGGGTAACCGAGCGCTGCAATTTTCTTTCCATTGATGACCTGACCATTGATTTTTTGCATGGCTTGCTTAAAGCTTCCCCAATTGGCGAATGCGTCTCTAGGATTGATGCCCGCCGCCTTAAATACGTCGGTGCGGTAATATGCGGCTCTGGCTTCTGCATACCAGGGAATAGCGTAAATTTTTGTCTCGTCATAGCGGTGAGTTGAGCTCCAGACTGCCGGGAAAAAAGCTTTAGCACCACCCAATTCATTTTGCTGTTGCGGGCTGATCGCTTCTAAAGCGCCCATCGACGAAATCGCGGCTACCCACGTGGTGCCCAGTTCCAGCAAGTCTGGCCCTTGGCCGGATGCCGCAGCGGCAGTGATCTTGGTCCAGGCGGATTCCCATTGCAATACCGTGACGTTGACGCGTAAGTTGGGGTTTTTAGTGAGGTAAGGACGCAACAGATCTTTCATATCTTGCTGTTGCTGCTCGGTGGTTGCCATTACCCAGATATTCAGTTCAGCCGCCGCGACTGTATGCGCAGTTACCCCGAGCGCCATGGTTATTAAGAGTTGAGCGAGCCTACTGGTATTGAATAGTTTCATCATCATTTCTTGTGTTCCTTTTCTATATCATTGGGTCTCATCGTTTTATCGAGTCTATAGTGGCATTAAGATTCGGGCAATCCAGAGATATACCTTAGCATCTAAGTAGTTTTACCGATAACTTACAGGCAGCGTGAAAATTCTTTGCACGCCTTCTTCGCATCTTCTTCGCAACTAAGTAGTTTTACTGAGGCCTTATGGTAGATCTCTGGATTGTTGTTTGGCCTTAAGCGCCGTAAATTGGCTAAATTGAATGGATTAAATCAAATTCTTTCAATTTAACCGAGATTTTCCAATAGGATTTGTAGTGAGGACGGATGCACTTTTCGAGTCAGTTTTGTTGCGAATGAGGCGCGAATAGCGAGCTATTCGCAACGAAGAGCAGCAAAACTGGCCGAAAATGCGCCGTCAGCACACAAATAGCACCGCAGGTGCG
>JANYFV010000449.1 GCA_025359635.1 Undibacterium sp.
GTAAATAGATTTCGTTTATGCTTTTTGGGTACCAAATTTTTGACTTACGACTAGCCGAGGGCGATTTCCTTTGATCAGCAATCGCAGCGCGAACAAGGCCAGGAACACGGTGCCGACAGCGAACACTACGTCGCCCGGAACGCGCATCCAGACAAAAGTTTCCATCAGATGCGAATGCACGATTGCCGGTGAGCGTGCAAACCACATGCCCTCAGTCACACTGGCCCATGCCTGGTAGATACCGGCTGGTACCAGAGAGATAAAGACCATCATCGCCAGGCCAATATTGAGTGACCAAAACATCGGTGCCAATAACTTATCTGACCATGCAGCACGATCAGATAAGCCGCGCAAACAGAACAGCAACAAACCTATGCCCAACATGCCGTACACGCCAAACAACGCGGCGTGGCCATGGGCGGCAGTCATGTTCAAGCCTTGCATGTAATACAGCGCAATCGGCGTATTGATAGAGAAGCCCAGCAAGCCAGCGCCGACCACATTCCAGAAGCCCACGGCGATGAAGCAAAGGATCGACCATTTATACGCTTGTACCCAGGCTGCAGCTTTTGAGCGTTGATAGTTTTTGTAGGCTTCGACACCGATCATCGCTAGCGGCACTACTTCCAATGCCGAGAACATCGCACCGATGGCTATCACGAAGGTAGGCGTGCCGGTAAAGTACAAGTGATGCAGGGTGCCCAAAATACCACCGAACAAAAACACGATGGTTTCAAGCACGATGGCGCTATTCGCGGTGCTGGCACGTATCAATCCCAATCGAGTAAACAACAGCGCAATCACTGCGGTGGCAAACACTTCAAAGAAACCTTCTACCCACAAATGTACCAACCACCAGCGCCAGTATTCGATCATCGAATAATGGGTATGCGGGCCCCAGGTTAATGAGGTGGCGTAGAAGCCGCCGATACATAATGCAGCCAGAAATACCATCGCGATCAGGCCACGACTTTCAGAAGGTTTCTTCAGGGCTGGCATCAAACCACGGCCGAGTAAAGTCACCCAAAACAGCAAGCCTATGAATAATAGAATTTGCCAGATACGACCCATGCTGGTGAATTCCAATCCTTGGTTGCCTATCCAAAAACTGAAGTTATTGCCCAAATGTTGCAAGCTGCCGAGCCAGCCGAAAGCGGTAGAGCCGACCACGATAAAGAGCAAGGCATAGAACAAGACATCGACGCCGAGTTTTTGGTATTTGGGTTCATGTCCAGAAATCGCCGGTGCAATATACAAGCCAGTGGCCAGCCATGCGGTGGCCGAAAAATCATCTGATGAAGGTCGTGCACCAGCTCGGCTTGTCAGGCATGGTGGACACAGTACGCGGACGCAACGGTGGCTTGAAATTGAGTCAAGAACCAAGCCAGATTAATATTGGCGAGGTGGTTCGGAGTACTGAAAGCGATTTTTTTATGGCAGAGTGTTTCGATAATAACGATACTTGCTGCGCGTATGCTTCAGCTTGTGCCTTAAAAGGTCTATTGAGTTCCGCCACTGCAGCCTATCTCGCGGTACTCGATGGCGTGACGCTTGAGGATTTGATCAGTAAAAAGGCCAAGGGCGCGGGCTTAAATACGAAATCGAGCCCTATCCATTTACATGCAAAAATAAAGCGACAATAGAGAAATAAGGTCGAATCGGATAATCGGCGGCAAGGCTAGCTATCGTTTTTTTTGCGGGCGAGTTGACGTATCGCAAGAAGTATTCTGATTAATTATCGGGAAAGAAATACGGTAAGTAAAATGCTTTAATTGCAAACTTGTCCGATTGCCCATATGCTTTTTCCAGGGAACGCGGCTTCACTACTGATCAATGAAATAATAGGTAACTCCATGAATACTCTGCCCGACATAGAATTTTCAGAAGAATTGATACGCCGCTTTGATAAGCTCGGCCCACGCTACACTTCCTATCCGACCGCGGATCGTTTCCATACAGAGTTTACCGAACAAACCTACCTCAGCTATCTGGAGCAGCGCACTGCTGATTCAAGTAAGAATCCACCCCTATCAATTTATATTCACGTGCCATTTTGTGAATCGCTCTGTTACTTTTGCGCATGCAACAAGATCATCACCAAAGACCATAGCCGCACCACGGAATACTTGCGTTATCTGGCCAAAGAAATGGCACTAGTGGTAGCCAGAATTGGTCCAGACAGGCGCACGGCGCAGCTACATTTTGGCGGCGGTACGCCAACCTTTCTTAGTGCGGACGAGTTGCGCGAATTGATGGCAATGATACGCAGCCATTTTGAAATTTTGTCTGATGCAGAACTCGGTTTAGAGATAGACCCCCGCACAGTCAGCGATGGCACTTTGGCCTTACTCGCCGAACTCGGTTTTAATCGTACCAGTTTTGGTGTGCAGGATTTTGATCCGGCGGTGCAGCAAGCGGTGAACCGCATCCAGCCTTACGAAATGGTAGAGAAGGCAGTCACTGCTAG
>JANYFV010000473.1 GCA_025359635.1 Undibacterium sp.
TTTTCATGCATTCCATACGGTGCAATGCGGCTTTGCCTTATTGACACCCTACAAAAGAGTGTGCGTTACCGAGTTCAGTCAATGCTATTTCGATGAAGCCAGATCAGCAAAGGGACATTGCAAACCGCAAGCAAAAATGCAAAGAAAAAAGTAATTAAATTATCTCTAATGCCCCAACCCTTCTCCTCCAAATACTTATTCTTAAGCAATGAAAATGGGTTAAACGAATCCATTAAAGTAAGCTCCACATTATTTTTGCAATGCAATAACTTAATAAAATTCACGGCCATTCCTATCCATGTCACGATAAAAATACTCATTGTGGAAAAAAGCCACCCTAAGAAAATGCTCCCTATGCCTAATGACATAGATGTAGATGTGCTTGGCCACGATGGCATGATATAAAAATAAGCCAACAAAATTGAAAAACAAAATACTATTATGGCAATGCTGAGGAGAAGATTAATTATCCGTCGATTAAATTTCAATTTATTTACCTTTTAATGGCATAACGGTTGTGATAAGTTTCGTGCATTACTAATGCCAAGTGTGCAAGTTGTTGTTTTAATTACGGAAAACGTGCCGCCAAGCATTGCTGGAACTCCTCGTAAACCAAAATTCCAAGAACCGCCAGTAACTACTCCATCGGTCATTATAGTTGTTCCCCCACCTCCAATCCCGCCAAAATCAATTCCCGTGTTGAAATTAGTACTGTTACCCCTAAAGTTGCTGACATCACCCTTGTTAAATCCTAGTGTTCCAGTTAGTGATGGATCAAAATCATAACCAGTCGCGTAACTCCATTGGAATCCTGCATCAACCGATGAATTTCCTCCTCCAGGAAAAAAGTAGAGCCCTGCCCCAACTGCACCGCCCGCACCGGGCGACAATGTACCATTTAATCCAACAAAATATGTCACGGGGGTAGCTGTAGTATCGGTGCCAAATACGTAATACCACAGTTGCCTTATCGGATTATCTTTCCCTCTCAGACCGCCATCGTAAGATGACATCGCATTAAACAAATACCCAAAAGAAGCGGTCATCGCGCCATTACCAAACTTGCCACCACCAAGAACTGAACCGGTTCCCCCCATCACAGCACTAATGAATAATCCAGCTTCTGGGCTCGAATTAGCCATCGGCCCCGTAATTGGTATCATCGCCTTACTAAACGAGGCGCTCAAGGCACCCGGACCACATTTACCTCCACTTGCTACGCTACTGACGCAACCAACTACACCATGTAAAGTGACAGCTTCGCTAAATTGTCCGTAGTCGGTTATCGTTCCCGATTTATCCATGTAGGTCGAATTTCCTGCACCATCACTAAAGGCAGAGCCAATCTGCTGGAACGCATAGGTAGTTGCACCAGCAATGACACCAGTTTTTAACGAATTTTCAACTGACTGACCTGCAAAACCTGACCAGATAGCTTGTCCTGCTCCATTGCAGAGTGCTACGCCCGCCGCGTCGCCACACCAATATGCTGAGGCGATGCCAATGACAATCGAACCTAATTGATAGCCGGTTTTATTGTGTGCAATGCGAAAACCAAGATAACCACCAGGGTCTGAAATCCCGCCGCCTCTGAAAGGATTGTTAAATGGTCTGACTGCACTGACCCAAAAACTCCACTGCCCGGTAGGATCAGTACAAGTAGTCGGGTTGTTATAGCAGTAGGCATAACGATTGTAGTTCTGCAAATTGCCCGGATCTTGGATGAAAGGGTCGCCCTGCATGAAGCGCCCCAGGCGTGGATCGAAGAGCCGGCCGTTCATGTGGATGACGCCGACATCATCGAGATGTTCGTGCCCGGTGTAGCCGCGGTCGGTGCCGCTGCTGGTAGTATTCCAATCGATCACCAGTGCGCCGTCGGCATCATAGTTGCCGCTGGCAGTACGGCGTTTGCCGAATGGGTAATATGAATAGCGGGCGGTGGCCAGGCCGTTATGATCTGTGGTGGCGACTAAGCTGCCGCAGTTTGGTTTATTTATTTGCGAAAAAATCCTTGATGCAGGGCCACGAAAACGAAAAACAAAGGCTTCAGACTCTGCACTACTTTGCAGTTTTCATGCATTCCATACAGTGCAAT
>JANYFV010000496.1 GCA_025359635.1 Undibacterium sp.
GAAAGAGGTTAAAAAAAAGCGAAGTCAATTTAAACGGCTCTATAACAGGAAAGACTATGGAAATGCAGAAACTTCCCTCAAACCTTTGCTATCTGATTGTGCGCGCACATTGAATTATTTTGATTCCGCTTGGATTCGGAACGATCTCGCTATTACTCAGTATCAACTCGGAAATTTGACCGCATGTCGAAATACGTTAGAGCCGTTAGTGTTTGATGCTCTTACCTATATTGGACAAGATGAACTGACTGTACGGCCAGACCAAATATCTTTCATTCCAGTTATGAAGGCGACACTGACGAACCTAAAGCTTTGTGGCGATTCTCGAGTCGAAACACTAAAGCAATAGTTTTTAATTGAAACATAAATTGATGAGTAATCATTTTTACTCGCATAATGTGCTGAAGAATTTGATTGTGGATGAGATAGTGTAGCTAGAGTTGTAAATTCGAATTTATTGAAATTTATCTTACATACAATTAAAAAAGAAAAAACAGATATGAGCAAAAATAATAAAACATTTCTTACAGGGTGCATTTTCTTGATTGCTTTTTTTCTAGTGTCAACAGAAGCCAAGGCAGACCAATTCTATGTCACTGTCGGATTGCAATGCGATCAGAAAAAGTCGGAATTAACCATTTTTTTTAAAGGCGCATGGAATGAAAAAGGTAAATCTATGATTTTGCAAAATGATCGCAATGTTTGGAACACTTGGAGCCTAGTTTCCATTACCGCTGACTCAGACGGCAAATACAAAATTAAAGAAAATGCTATTTCTAAGGTGTGTCACATGAAAGGTCAAGAATACCAAATATATATATTGCCATTGATGGCTCCAAAATTTCACCCGGAAGGCAATTGTGCTTCACGTATGGGAGCAAATGTCATCTTACGATTAAATGAAAAACAGGTAATGTCCCGAGGCATTGATGCTTGCACAGAAACTGGCATGGTCACGGAGTCAATATTTGTTCGACCAGGGAAGCCAATTATTTATAAAGAAATACAAGCTGAGGATTTCTATGGCGACAAATGATTTTTAATATTATTTGTAACAACAAAAGTTTTCTAGAGAATATGCTTCTCATCTAACCCGTCGAACGGGTGTGTTTTTAAAAGGAATTCAAAAATGCCATCAGTAATCCCACGCGCCTTGGTAAATTATGCGAATACACTAAAGAGTCTAATTAAAATGACGGAGGATTTTTATCCGCACCCCCCTTTGTTGCAGGGGTTGAAACTTAAGGCGGCTGCCGGTGTATTGGCCGAAGCGGATTTGCTGGCGGTGAATAAGCTGTTGCAGCCTTGACTTTGTTTCTCGCAATAGGTTCGGCTGCAAAGTTCAACATCTATTCATTGTCGAGAAAGACCTTGGGCTGATAATGCTTTAGCCTAACAAGTCTACCTCAAGCATAAAACGCCCGGCCAACCGCGGGCCCGGTGATGCCATCTATCCCCAATGTCTCTAAAGTTTTTAACTCTGCATTTGAGTTAACCCCTTCGGCAAATATCTGCAAGCCCATGCGGTGAATGATTGCCGCTACGCCTTTGATGAAGACTTGATTGCCTTCGTCTAATTCCAGGTTGCGGATAAAGCTGGCGTCGATTTTTACGTAGTCTAATTTCAAATCATAGATCAGTTTCATTTTTTCAAATTGGCGGCCGAAGTGTTCCAGGCCGAGTTTGCATCCTGAGTTGCTGATGTTTTGATGGAAAGCTCGGAAAGCATCGACGTTGATGAAGACGCCGTTTTCGGGTACTTCTAACCATAAGCGTGTGCTCGCAGCCGGGCGCGCCAACAAGAGCGCGGCTAAGCGCTCCCTGAAATCGACCTTGTGTATCGATTGCGCCGAGAGGTTGACGGCGACGCCTTCAGAGTTACTGTCACGGCCCAACTCATCAAGCGCCAATGCGACAGCGGCAAGATCTAAATTATCGGTGAGCCCGAGACGTTCTGCGATCGGCAAGAAACGTCCGGCGGGAAACCATTCACCGTCAAACATCAGACGCAAGGCAGATTCGCGATGCAGTAATTTTCCTTTGAAATCAGTCACAGGGAACAGCGCTAACTTGACTCCCTTGTGCGCTAATGCGCTATGGATCAGCGCCGCCCATTCTTCATTGCTTCTTGGAGCATGCTCGATATTGAGCGGGGCGGTTCTACGCAAGTCACTGACACCGGCTGTCTCTGCACTTGCCACGGCCGCGTCCACCTGAGACAACAGTGAGCTGGTCGTTGAGCCGTAGGCGAATTCGCCGAAGCCAATAAACACGGCAGCAGAGACATT
>JANYFV010000556.1 GCA_025359635.1 Undibacterium sp.
GTCAGCTGATTGCCACCAAAGGCCTGCACGCGCTCATAGACGGTTTGCTCATTCAATATCACTGAAATATGGGTGACTTTAGCGCCGATTTGAAACAGTGCAATGATCTTGTCTTTGCCGGCATTGTCGGATTGGTTGATGATGCGCGCCACGGCAGCGCGCGCCGCATAGGAATCAATGTCCATCACTTCGGCTTTGAGACCGGCAACTTCTGCAACTGCCACCCGGTCTTCGATTTTTTCTTTGCGTGACGCGGCCAGCATGACTTCAACATCATCCTCGGAATGCGGTGCCGGGCCAATTACACAAAAATCCAAGCGAACTTCATCGAGCGCAAACGGAATATATTGGCTCGCTTCAGATTCAACCTGCATTTCCAGCGAGGCCTCTGAGGCGCCACCGGACAAAATAATTTTTTTGGTGATCACGGCCGCCGAGGGCATGCCCAATGAAACCTTTTTGATCTTGGTTCCGCTTTTCGCCAAAACGCGGCGAATTGCCTCAGCCACCTGATCAATATTTTCAATATTACCGTCGGCCATAGCGCCGCGCGGCAATGGCTCCGATGCGTATCGTTCCAGACGTAGCTCGTTATTGCTACCCTCTGACAACTCCACGAGCTTGATGCTGGTGGAGCTAATGTCGAGTCCGATTAATGGCGTGTTTTTCTTGCCAGTTAATCTGGAAATCGCATCGCTCACTAGTGTTCCAAGTTCTAAAGCCAAAGCATCCCCCGCATTGAATTTTTCCAGTCGTCGACAAATTCAATCGCCTAATATTTTATTAAGGCAATTAATTGATATGGAAACTATTATGAGCCAACTTATTAATATTTCTCAAAGAAAATTTTTTAGGCCATCAAATCCTAGCAATAACACTCTTGCAATGTAAAGTGATTTCTCACGAAATATTACATAAATACATCGAATTGTTAAAAATTTCCTTTTGAGTAAGTATAAAACCGCGCCATTTGCACTGGCTTACCCCTTTTTAGCCCTTATTGAATTGAACAGCTATAATACCCCCACACAAAATTAGGCCTGCTACGCATGACAACTGAATCTAAAACCAGCAAATCACAGCCGAATTCTTCGGATTCTCTCAATTCCCAGAAGAAACGTCATCCAGCCGTTACGATTGCACTGCAGTTTGTTGTTTTTTTGGTCGGTTTAGGCCTGGCGGGCATGCTGATCATCATTTTCGCGCTGACCCTTGCTTATCCCAACTTACCAGATTTGGACTCGATTACAAGTTACAGACCTAAAATTCCGTTACGAGTGTTTTCTGCAGACAACGTTTTGCTGGGGGAATTCGGCGAAGAACGGCGCAGTGTTATGCAGCTCAAGGAAATTCCTGAAGTGATGAAAAAGTCACTGCTGGCGATTGAAGATGACCGCTTTTATGAACACGGCGGGGTCGATTATTTGGGCATATTGCGCGCCAGCCTGCACAATCTGATGGGTGGAACCAAACAGGGCGCGTCCACTATTACCCAGCAAGTAGCACGCAATTTCTTTCTTTCCAGCGAACAAACCTTTAAACGCAAATTGTATGAAGTGTTGATGGCCTGGAAAATTGAACAAAACCTGACTAAAGATCAAATTCTGGAGATTTACATGAACCAGATTTATCTTGGGCAGCATGCATACGGCTTCGCTTCAGCGTCAAAAATTTATTTTGGCAAAAATTTGAAAGACATTACGTTGGCCGAAGCGGCCATGCTGGCCGGACTACCCAAAGCGCCAGGTGCATCCAACCCGATCTCCAATCCCAAGCGCGCCAAAATTCGTCAAGTGGCGATTTTGCAGCGCATGTATCAACTTGGTTATATCACTGCCCAACAACTGGACCAGGCCAAAACTGAAGTGATTCATGTTGGGAATAATTTAAACGAATACGGCACCCACGCTGACTATGTGACCGAAATGGCACGCCAGATGGTGTTTGAGCAATTCAAGGAAGAAACCTACACACTGGGTTTGAATGTGTACACCACCATTACCAAGGCCGATCAGGACGCAGCGTATCTGTCATTGCGGCGTGGCGTTATGGACTATGAAAAACGCCACAGTTATCGCGGTCCGGAAGGGTATCTGGAGATTCCTGCCGATCGCGCCGACGCCGATGATGAAATTGAAAGTGCACTGGCGGAACATCCGGACAGTGACGATATTATTTCCGCCATGGTACTGGAAGCCAGTCCCAAAAACGTGCGCGCCGTGCTGACCAATGGAGACGAGATCACGATCACCGGCACTGGACTGACTTTTGCCTCCAGCGCTCTGGCGGCCAATGCAGCGCCA
>JANYFV010000011.1 GCA_025359635.1 Undibacterium sp.
ATTATGTCCGGCTCTAGCGCTGCACCGGCATTGGCGGCAGGTAACACCAATAACGGTTCTGGTCTCAATTTATTGGCATGGCCTTCGCTAGATTTCAGCAAATTCGGCCCGACTGAATTATTGCCTTTGTCACGCATCAAAAAACTCAGCGGTCCTAATCTGCACCGTAACTGGGTGATGATTCCGCACGTCACGCATTTTGATGAAGCCGATATCACCGATCTTGAAGAATTCCGTAAATCCTCGAACGCAGCAATGGTTAAGTCTGGTATTAAGTTGACGATGTTGGCGTTTGTCATCAAGGCCAGCGTCGCTGCATTGAAGAAGTTCAAAGCCTTTAATGCTTCGCTTGATGCCACCGGTGAAAACTTGATCCTCAAGTCTTACTACAACATCGGATTTGCCGCCGATACGCCAAATGGTTTGATGGTGCCGGTGATTAAAAACGCAGATCAAAAAACCTTGTCGCAAATTGCCGTAGAAATGGGTGAGCTGTCGGCACAGGCGCGTGATGGAAAATTGAAACCTGCTGATATGCAAGGCGCGACTTTCACAATCTCATCTTTGGGTGGTATTGGTGGTACGGCATTTACACCTATCATCAATGCGCCTGAAGTGGCGATCATGGGCTTGTCTAAATCCTCGATGAAACCTGTATGGGATGGCAAACAGTTTGTGCCGCGTCTGATTTTGCCTATGTCACTGTCTTACGATCACCGTGTGATTGACGGTGCGATGGCGGCTAAATTCTCTGCTTATCTGGGTGATGTTTTGTCCGATTTGCGTAAAACTTTATTGTAAGCGGCGCAGTTGCTTGTACGTCGTACATAAAAGAAACCCATCCCCCATCGCACCTTGAAAAAGGATATAAGTGATGTTGTGGAAACCCATCCCCATCCCGGCCTTCCCCTTGAAGGGGAAGGAGATAATGGAGCTAAAGCTATGAGTAATATTGAAATCAAAGTCCCGGATATCGGTGATTTTAAAGAAGTCGAAGTGATTGAGTTGCTGGTCAAAGTTGGCGATACCGTCAAGGTCGATCAATCACTGATCACCGTTGAATCTGACAAGGCCAGTATGGAAATTCCATCGAGCCACGCCGGTGTCATCACCGAGCTGAAAGTCAAGATCGGTGACAAGATTGCCGAAGGTTCTTTGCTGGCGGTGGTCACGGCTAGCGGTGACGCGGCGGCACCAGCGGCCGTTGCGCCAGTCGCAACGGCGCCCGCTGCTGTCGCTGCTCCAGTTGCAGTCGCTGCAGCGCCGGCCGCGTCCAGTTACGCAGGCAAGGTCGATATCGAATGCGACATGATGGTCTTGGGCGCTGGCCCTGGCGGTTATTCAGCAGCTTTTCGCTCTGCCGATCTGGGCGTGAACACTGTGCTGGTCGAGAAGTATTCGACCTTGGGTGGCGTCTGCCTGAACGTCGGCTGTATCCCGTCCAAAGCCCTGTTGCACGTCGCCGCCGTAATTGACGAAACCGCATCGATGGCCAAGCACGGCGTGACATTTGCCGCACCGGCCATCGATATCAATGCCCTGCGCGGCTACAAAGAAGGCGTCATCAAAAAAATGACGACTGGTCTGTCCGGCATGGCCAAGGCGCGCAAAGTGAATGTGGTACAAGGTGTCGGCCAGTTCGTCAGCCCGCATCATATTGAAGTGACTGCGGCAGATGGTACTAAGAAGACTGTGCAGTTCAAACAAGCGATTATCGCCGCCGGTTCTGCGGTAGTGAATCTGCCGTTTGTGCCGAATGATCCACGCATTGTCGATAGCACAGGCGCACTCGAATTACGTCAGATACCTAAACGCATGCTGGTCATCGGCGGCGGCATTATCGGCCTGGAAATGGCCACCGTGTATTCGACTTTAGGTGCACGCATCGACGTGGTTGAGATGATGGATGGACTAATGCAAGGCGCAGACCGCGACATGGTCAAGGTCTGGCAAAAGTTCAACGAAAAGCGTTTCGACAATATCATGTTGAAGACCAAAACAGTCGGCGTAGAGGCGCTACCTGAAGGGATTAAGGTAACGTTTGAAGCGGCCGAAGCGGGCGGTACTGCACCGGCACCGCAACTCTACGATCTGGTCTTGGTGGCAGTCGGCCGTAGCCCTAACGGCAAGAAGATTGCTGCCGACAAAGCAGGCGTTGCCGTCACCGATCGTGGCTTCATCAATGTCGACAAGCAAATGCGCACCAACGTGCCGCACATCTTCGCGATTGGTGATCTGGTAGGCCAACCGATGCTGGCGCACAAGGCAGTGCATGAGGCGCACGTAGCGGCCGAAGCGGCAGTCGGCGAGAAGGCTTATTTTGACGCCAAGGTCATTCCATCGGTGGCTTACACCGACCCAGAAGTGGCGTGGGTCGGCATTACCGAAGATGAAGCCAAGGCCAAAGGCATCAAGCTGGAAAAAGGTCACTTCCCATGGGCTGCCTCAGGCCGCGCAGTGGCGAATGGTCGCGATGAAGGTTTCACCAAATTGCTGTTCGATGCAGAAACTAAACGCATCGTTGGTGGTGGCATGGTCGGTACGCATGCCGGTGATATGATCGGGGAAATTGCACTGGCAATCGAGATGGGCGCTGATGCCGTCGATATTGGCAAAACCATTCATCCGCATCCAACCTTGGGTGAGTCTATCGGTATGGCGGCTGAGGTGTATAAAGGCGTCTGTACTGATTTGCCACCAATGCGAAAAAAATAAGCAAGAAGTAATGATTGAAAAAGTGGCATGAGTAGATAGTGTACTTTTGCAGCAAAGAAACCGAGGCGATATTTTGCTTCGGTTTTTTTTCGTCAACTCAGAAAATAATCATTCTTTGGCCTAAAATGTCATCTGCAAATATTCAGTGAAGCGCGAAATTATTCAGTTTTGTTATCCTCGCGAAAACTGGACCCCCGACTAAAGCATTCGAGGATGACGATTAAATCATCATTCATAACAGGAGAAATTCATGAGTTTGAGAAAAAATGCGCCAGTGATTGAGGACTGCCAGTCATGAACATTTTCCTTTCTCTGTTTCCCCTTGGATGGCAGCATTACCTGCTGGGTGGCTTGATGATCGGTGCTGGCGTTGTGGTGCTATTTATTTTTAACGGACTGGTAGGCGGCATGAGTACGGTATTTAGCAGCACCTGGTCTTTCGTAGTTGATAAACCATTTTTTCAGCAGGCACGCTTTACCGAGACACGCGGCTGGCGTCTGGTGTATGCGTTAGGGCTTATTCTTGGTGCGGCGGCTTGGTGGTTACTCTTTGGAGAAGGTATTCCGCTGTCTACCAATATACCGGTGTGGCAAATGCTGGTCGGCGGGTTTCTGGTCGGTTACGGAGCCAGGTTGGGAAATGGTTGCACTTCTGGCCATGGCATTTGCGGCTTGGGCTCGCTGCAATGGCCTTCGCTCTTGGCAGTGCTGTGCTTCATGGGGACAGCATTTATAACAGCCAATCTGGTGATGAGGTTTCTGCCATGAACACGGCTATCAATAAACCCGCCCGTATGTCCGCAGGCAAAGTATTAGCGACTCTGATCGCCGGAGTATTGTTCGGCTTTGGGCTCGCGCTCTCGACGATGGTAAAACCAGAGGTGGTGTTGAGTTTTTTACGCTTTCAAGATTTTGGCCTGATGCTGGTGATGGGCGGCGCAGTGCTGGTCACCGTGCTAACCTATAAACTGATACCGCGTTGGATGAAACAGCCTGTGCTAGGCGGATATTTTCATCAACATGTCAGCATCTGGAACCGCAACACCGCAGTCGGCGCAGCCATTTTTGGTGTGGGCTGGGGTCTCTGTGGTGTGTGTCCGGGGCCAGCGATTGCCGGCTTGGGCGCCGGCAACTGGTCACTGCTTTGGCCACTGAGTGGCATTGCGCTTGGGGCATTGGTGCAAGGCTTGCGCGCAAAATGATGATGTAATGTGCTTACCTTGTTGTGCGTACTGTCGATTGCATCTAATATTGGCGAACGGCGCATGATTGAAAAAACATCGGAAGCAATGAAGCTTCTTGTTACCATAATCTGCAACAAGCAATACCATCCTCATCAAGGAAAACCATGTTTAAATTGTCTGCATGTAGTCTAATCATCGTCGCCAATATGGCGCATGCCGCGCCCATTGCAATTGATTGTGGCCGACTGCTTGATGTGAAGAGTGGCAAGTGGCGTGAGCAGGTAAGTGTGAATGTCGATAATGGCGTCATCACATCGATTACATCTATGGAATCCGCGCCTGGCCATGTTGATTTACGTGCGTACTCATGTCTGCCTGGTTTGATCGATATGCACGTTCATCTCACAAGCGAAACACAAAAACAGGCGGACGCCGCCCGTGATTCTTTAAGTGCTAATCCGGCGGATTTGGCTTTTCGTTCCGTGGTATTTGCCGAGCGTACTTTACAAGCAGGATTTACCACCGTCCGTGATCTAGGCGCGAGTGATGGCCTGAACATCTCGTTGAAGCGGGCCATTGCTTCTGGCACGATCATGGGGCCGCGTATGTTTACGGCTGGGAAACCTATCGCCACTACTGGTGGACATGCTGATCCTACCAATAGTTTGTCGCACAAATTCAGCGAAGCGGTTGGCACGCCTGGCCCGGCAGAAGGCGTAATCAATAGCGTAGACGGCGCGCGTGAAGCGGTGAGGGCGCGCTATAAAGAGGGCGCAGATCTGATCAAGGTAACGGCGACGGGTGGCGTGTTAAGTCAGGCTGCCAACGGACAGAATGCGCAATTTTCCGAGGAAGAATTGCGCGCAGTGATTGCCACCGCCAAAGATTACGGATTCAAAGTTGCGGCACACGCCCACGGCACA
>JANYFV010000051.1 GCA_025359635.1 Undibacterium sp.
ATTATGGCGCACCAGGAAATGCAGTTTGAGCCTGCCGGCATAGACGATATGCCTCCACCATGGGACGAGGACGAGTTTGCCAGTGCACCTGTCGCTGCGATCAGAGTCGAGTCAGCTAAGCGGGAGTTAGAAACACCGCAAGCAGTGCCGGAAGTCGCTTTAGATAATTTGCCTGCGAATAATAATTATGTCAGCAGTGTTGTGGATGTACAGCAAGAGGAAGTAATTGCTACTCGCCCATTTGTCGCTATTCCAGTTGCAGAAATTGACTGGGATGGGCACTGGCCGAACTTGGCGGCATCTTTACCGGTGCGCGCAGTGGCACAACAATTGGCGCAACAAAGTGAATTAATGAAATGCGAAATCAATGGCAATGCCGTGGTATTTCAGCTGCGCGTTCCTCTTGCAACTTTGCTTTCATCTGGTAGCGTGGAAAAATTAGTGACTGCATTGTCGGAGCGATTCTCACGTGATGTGCGGGTCGAGACACAGATCGGTGCAGTAGAGCAAACAGCCAATGCGCAGGCGGTAGCAGAGCGCGCTGCACGCCAGGTTAATGCAGAAAAATCTATCCGGAGCGATTCTTTCGTGCAGACTTTAATGCGCGAATTCGGCGCAACTATCGCCACCGGCAGCATTCGGCCAATTTAGGTAAAGTAAGATTCATTTGAAATTCGATTTAGGAGAAATAGTGTGATGAAGAATCAACTCGCAGGCTTAATGAAGCAAGCTCAGGCAATGCAAGACAATATGAAAAAAGCCCAGGATCAATTGGCTTTGATTGAAGTCGAAGGGCAATCCGGTGCCGGATTGGTGAAGGTAGTGATGACCTGCAAAAATGACGTTAAGCGTGTCACGATAGATCCATCCTTGTTCGGGGACGATAAAGATATGCTGGAAGATTTAGTTGCCGCTGCATTCAATGATGCAGTACGTAAAGCGGAAGCAACAAGTCAGGAAAAAATGTCCGGATTGACAGCCGGTATGCCTATGCCGCCAGGTTTTAAATTGCCGTTTTAAATTCTGCGCAGGCTGTCGTTCGATTCGAAGCGTGTTTTGTATAAATACGCTTTGCCACATTTCAAGTCCAAAAGATCCCATTCGTGAAATCCCAAAGTAGCCTTGAATTTCTCAGCGAAGCCTTACGTCGCTTGCCTGGTGTAGGGCCAAAATCCGCCCAGCGCATGGCATACCATCTACTTCAGCACGATAGAGAAGGTGCCGAGATGATAGGTCGTGCCATGACGCAGGCGATTGAGAGAATCAAAAACTGTATCTCATGCAATACCTTCACTGAAAATCAACAATGTGATACCTGTCTTGATACCGAGCGCAACGCTACTTTGTTGTGCGTGGTTGAGACACCGACCGATCAGTTGATGATAGAGCAGACCATGACGTATAACGGCCTGTATTTTGTCTTGATGGGGCGACTCTCGCCTTTGGATGGCATAGGGCCAAAAGATATACATTTAGATAAACTCATCAGCCGCGCGACCGATGGCGTCGTCAAAGAAGTTGTACTTGCTACCAATTTTAATAATGAAGGTGAAGCGACCGCTCATTACATTGGTGAAACACTCAAGGCCCGAGGTTTAGGGGTAACCAGATTGGCGCGCGGAGTGCCCGTGGGCGGTGAGCTGGAATATGTTGATGCGGGCACTCTTGCGCGCGCAATGTTGGACAGGCGCACTACTTAAATAACGACTCGGTAGTCGTGGCTAAGAAATCGCAATGATAGAACAGAAAAAAAATAAATCTGCCCTCGCTGGAATTAAGGTGTTGGAACTTGGCACTCTGATAGCCGGTCCATTTTGCTCACGTATGTTGGCAGAATTTGGTGCCGAAGTTATCAAGATAGAGGCGCCAGATAGTGGTGACCCTTTGCGTCAATGGCGTGTTCTGAAAGATGGCACTTCCTTGTGGTGGAGCGTTCAGGCACGCAATAAAAAATGCATCACACTCAATTTGAAGACGCAGGAAGGGCAGGAAATAGCACAACGCCTGGCCTTGGATGCCGACATCATTGTCGAAAATTATCGCCCAGGTGTATTGGAGAAATGGCAGCTTGGATTTGATGATTTAGCAGCGATTAATCCAGCCACAATTATGGTGCGCTTGTCTGGTTACGGGCAAACCGGGCCAATGAAAGATCTGCCAGGCTTTGGTGCGATCGCTGAATCGATGGGCGGTTTGCGCTATGTTTCTGGTCATGCAGACCGACCTCCAGTACGCGTCGGTATTTCGATCGGTGATTCAGTCGCTGCCATGCACGGGGTGATTGGTGCGATGATGGCCTTGCGCCATCGCGATGTTACCGGTGGTCGCTGGAATGGCAAACAAGGTGATGAATGTGTCGCTGGTGACGGGCAGATGGTTGACGTGGCATTGTATGAATCGGTGTTTAATTTGATGGAATCGTTAGTGCCGGAATTTGATCACGCTGGTGTAGTGCGCGAGCGCACTGGCGGCGCATTACCGGGCATCGTACCTTCCAACACCTATACAACCGGTGACGGTGAGAACATCGTGATTGCTGGCAATGGCGATGCAATTTTCCGCCGCCTGATGCTGGCGATAGGGCGCGATGATCTGGCGGCTGATCTTCAGTTAGTACGCAATGATGGCCGTGTTCCGCGTACCGCAGAAATCGATGCCGCCATTCAATCCTGGTGCGCAACGCAGAGTATTCAAACGGCATTGCAAATATTGTCCGATGCCGACGTACCCGTGGGGAAAATCTACTCTGTTCGTAACATGATGGATGATCCACAATTTTTAGCGCGTCAGATGTTTGAACAACACGCTTTTGCCGATGGTACGCCAGTCAAGTTACCAGCGATTACACCAAAGATGTCTGTGACACCTGGACAAACACACTGGCTAGGCCCGAAACTCGGGCAACATAACGATGAAGTCTTGCACGATCTCGGATTCGACGATGTGGAAATTGCAAAAATGAGATTAAATAAAATTATTTGAGAAGCGGGATTTTAAAATGAATAAAAAATTCTTTAAACAATTTGCCATTGCATTAATCTTGTTCTTGCTGGGTTATTTTACCTTCAACAGTAAATTGTTTGCTGCCGAGCGTATGTATGGCCCGGCAATCTATTCGAGTTTTGCAATGAGTAAATAGCCGCGTAATTTAATTCAAGGTTTTTAGATAATCCCTGATCCCAGCCAGTAGCATCTCAACTGCCATCGCGGTCAGTATCAATCCCATGAGACGTTCAAACGCTGTCATGGCGCGCACACCAAGCACGCGTTGCATGCGTTCCGCACTTAGTAGCACGACCAACCAGACTACGGCAACAGCTGTGAGTGCAGCGACATGTACGGCCACATCCAGCCGGCTATCGGAAGAAAACAAGAGAACTGTTGCCAATGAAGACGGGCCAGCCAGAGCAGGTATCGCTAGCGGCACAATAAATGGCTCATTGTCGCCTTCGACATCGCCAAAAACGCCACCTTCTTGCGGGAACACCATACGCAAGGCGATCAAGAATAAAATGACACCGCCGCCAATGCGTAGAGAAACTTCGGATAATTGCATGGCAGCGAGAAAATGTTTGCCAAAAAACATAAACAACATTAACAATACAAAAGCAATCGCACATTCGCGTACCACTACGCGCCAGCGTCGTTCTGGCGCGACATGAGAAAGTGCACTGACAAAGATTGGTATATTGCCAAATGGGTCAGTGACAAGGATCAATAGGACAAAGGCTTGAAAGAAATCTTGGGTCATTTGTTTTTGTAATTTAATGTTGCGCTGGGTAATAATGCGCTAGGTTTTTGCCAGATTTTCCGGTGGTAAATGATCTTTGTCAATCATTTAACACGCCAAATCTGCACGGTACTTTAATATCTCAAATAGAATGCACATTGCAAATGCGTCGACTGATCACTACGATACAATTATCCCGCCTGCACCATATCTGAAATTCGATTTTCCAACATTGTAAATTTAACTAATGACTGAAACAAAAGAGCGCCCAGATACACCTTGTGTCGCAGTATGTTCAACTACCTTTGATGATGTCTGTCGTGGTTGCGGACGCACAGTTTCAGAAGTGGCAGATTGGGTGTTTATGACGCAGGAGCAAAAAGATCTGGTCTGGACACGCATACTATCTGAGGGTTACCCGCGTCGCAATCGTTAATGGCATCTCTACGAGCTAGTGTGATATTTTTCACAAACCCACAATTTGAAATCTAATTGGAGACACAGCAATGACAGAACCAAAGAAAAAATCGCGCCGCCGTTTTATCTTGGGCGGTTTGGGTGTGGCCGGTGCGCTGGTGGTAGGTTGGGGCGTGTTGCCTCCGCGCCAAAGAATGTCTGGCGCGGCGTCACTATTATCTAATGCTGGCGAAGTGGCTTTAAATGGTTGGATAAAAATTACTCAAGATGGAAATGTGATTGTTGCCATGCATAGAAGTGAGATGGGCCAGGGTGTACATACGGCCTTGCAAATGTTGGTGGCAGAAGAGCTAGATGTGCCTATGACTATGGTGAAGCCGATGCACGCACCGATAGATAAAATTTACGGCAATATCGCGGTGCTGGCTGATGGATTGCCATTTCATTTTGACGATAGCGGCACACTTAAAAGTGTCGCACATTGGATGACTGCCAAGCTTGCGCGTGAGTTGGGCATACAAATGACGGGAGGTTCCTCCAGTGTTAAAGATGCATGGATGCCATTGCGTGAGGCGGGTGCGACAGCTCGTTCCATGTTAGTGAATGCGGCAGCAAAAGAGTGGGATGTTTCTGCCGCCGATTGCGCAGTGAAAGACGGAGTTGTCTCGCATCCTTCGGGGAAAAAAGCACACTACGGCGAGTTGGCGGCCAAAGCTGTAGGTAGTCAACCTGGCGAAATCCGTTTGAAGCATCCTAAAGATTTTAGACTCATTGGCACTGCACAAGCACGTACAGATAGCGCGACCAAATCTAACGGTTCCGCGAAATTTGGTCTTGATGCTCGACCAGAGGGCTTGCTTTATGCCGCCGTAAAGATGAGTCCCGTAATAGGCGGAAAAATCAAGAAGATTGATGCAAATGTAGTCAAGTCTATGCGCGATGTGATTCAAGTAGTGGATTTTTCGAATGCAGTCGGGGAGGTTGGTGTCGCGGGATTTGCTGTTGTTGCTAAAACCTACTGGAGTGCAAAACAAGCGCTTGAAGCATTGCCGATTACCTGGGACGCAGGGCAGAATGTATCGCTGTCCAGTGCCGTGATCTTCAAAGAATTAAGCGAAAAGTTGGATTCGGAATCTGGTTTTACTTATTATAAAAAGGGCGACCCGGCAACTGCATTAGCACAGCCGTCTGCAAAAATCATCAAGGCGGAATACAGCGCACCATTTTTGGCACATACAACGATGGAGCCGATTAATTGCACCGCCCAGTTTGTTAATGGCAAACTGAATTTGTGGGTGTCGACGCAGGTGCCCAGTATTGCGGTCGACGTCGCGGCAAAGATCGCCAAAATTAAGAGCGAAGATGTCAGTCTGCATATGTGCTATTTGGGTGGTGGGTTCGGTCGCCGTTTAGAAGTCGATATGGTGGTTCAAGCTGTAGCTGTCGCCTTGCAAACCAAAGGTGCGCCGGTGCAGTTAATCTGGAGTCGCGAGGAGGATATTACACATGATATGTATCGCCCTGCGGCTATGGCGCGCTTTGTCGCAGCGCTTGATGCGCAAGGAAATGTGACTGGATACGAGAATAAATCCGCCTCTGGTTCGATCACGCATCAAGTATTGAAACGCACTTTCGGTTTGATGGGTGCTGGCCCTGATAAAACTACGGCGGAGGGCGAGTTTGATATGCCCTACGAATTTTCCCATCAAAAAATTGCCCATGTGATCGTTCCAACTCTAGTGCCATTGGGTTTTTGGCGCTCAGTTGGGCATTCGCATAATGCATTCTTTAAAGAAAGTTTTATCGACGAACTTGCCCATGCGGCAGGTAAGCATCCGGTGAAGTTTCGCGAAGAACTGCTAAAGAATCATCCGCGCCATCTGGCAGTGCTGCAAGCTGCAGTCAGCAAAGCGGGGCAAGCTGCACCGGGGCGAGCACTCGGTGTGGCCTTGCATCAATCGTTTGGAACTATTGTCGCTGAGGTGGCAGAAGTGTCGCTACAAGAGCAGCAAATTCGTGTGCATAAAGTGACCTGCGCTGTTGATTGCGGCATGGCGGTTAACCCGAATATTATTGCGCAGCAAATGGAATCGGCAATTATCTTTGGCCTAAGCGCAGCCCTGTATGGCGAGATCACAATTAAAGACGGCCAGATTGAACAGCGTAATTTTCATGATTATCCGGCCTTAAGAATGAGCGAAGCGCCAGAAATAGAAACGATCATTATGAAGAGCGCAGAAGCTCCAGAGGGTATAGGTGAGCCTGGTACTCCACCCATTGCACCAGCGATAGCGAACGCCATATTTTCTTTAACTGGAAAGAGATTGCGTCGCCTGCCCCTACGATTGGGTTAGTTTTTTTGAGTAATACCAGTTAATGAAAAGTAATTGTATCTTATTGTATATTTTTAATATATTAGTCGGTAGAAATAATTTCACATTCTGGAGGAAGAATGAAAATTAAAAATAGACCAATACCACTTGTGAAAACTTAAAAAAGTTTCATTTATTTTTATAAAAAAACCATTTACTTTTTGTGCTGTAATCGAAATTTATATTTTGCGAAATTTCTAACAACATTTGGTTTCTCTCATCTCTTTGGTCATTAGACAGAATTTTCTTTGGTTTAGATTCCTACCTCTCATTTTTTCACATTGTGAAAAAACAACAGTGACATATTCAAGATAAATAAAGTCTGATTAACTTCCGGACAGCTATTTGGGAGATAGTGATGTCAACAAAACGACGCAGATCGTGATCTGGTTGGCATGCATGTTTCAGCGTCTTTGCTGGGATAAAGATTAAATACCCTAAGTCTGATCCAATTCCAGATGTTTTTTTATATTGGCAAAGCAATGCTATCCGTATTGTTGTTTGCCTTCACTCAGGGAAAAAATCCCTACTATTAGAAAAATGGAGTTCAAATGGAAAAAGCTTTAAAACTGCATCAATTATCACGTCCTTTACTGTTAGCTACCTTGGTTGCCGCAGCATGCAATGTCATGGCGGCAGATCGTATCGACTTGAATAATGGTAATCCCACATCGGCAGCAAAAACACTCACCGGACAAGGCTTGCCGCATGAGTTATTGGGTCTGGCCGCATCAGAACTGAGAGAAGTTCGTAGCCAGAAATATGCGAATGGCAAAGTGGTCACACGTTATGAGCAGTTGCATCAAGGTGTTCCTGTTTGGGGGGAGTCCATCGCGCATCATGCAAGTGCAGGTCAAACTCAAGTCAGCTTTTCCGGATCGATGCTACGCAACGTTGCGAATGATTTGCCTAGCGTGACTCCAACCTATTCTGCTGCGCAAGCGTTGACACTGGCAAAGACCAAGTCGCGTGCCTCTACAGTAGAAAACGAACAAGCTAAACTGTACGTCAAGTTGGGTGCAAACAATGTTGCCCAATTAATTTACATGGTGTCGTTCCTGGATAAATCGAATCCCGCCAAACCAAGTCGCCCGCATTACATGCTCGATGCCAATAACGGTGCAGTTATTCAACAGTGGGAAGGCATTACAAATGTAGATGCAACCGGTCCTGGTGGTAACAGCAAGACTGGCGCTTATGAATTCGGCCCAGCTGGAAGCGGCGCAAAATATGGCCCATTGGTAGTGACATCTAATTGCACGATGGATAGTACCGATGTCGCTGCTGTAAATTTGGCTCACGGCTCGACAAGTACCACGCCTTACCAGTTCACTTGCTCACGCAATACCTTCCAAGCCATCAATGGCGCATTCTCGCCAATTAACGATGCTTTCTATTTTGGTTTGGGTGTGTTTGGTATGTACCGCGACTGGTTAGGTATCCGCCCGATCAGCCAGAAGCTTTTGATGCGCGTGCATTACAACACTAGCTACGAAAATGCATTCTGGGATGGCAGCACCATGAACTTTGGTGATGGAGCTTCCACGTTTTACCCGTTAGTGTCGATGGACGTAGCCGGTCATGAAGTGAGTCACGGCTTTACCGAGCAAAATTCCAATTTGACTTACTCTGGAATGTCCGGCGGTATGAATGAAGCCTTTTCGGACATGGCTGGTGAGGCAACAGAAAATTACATGAAGGGCACAAATGATTTCTTGGTTGGCCCGGAAATTTTCAAGGCAACAGGCGCTTTACGTTATATGGCGAATCCGACCCAGGACGGTGCCTCTATTGATAACGCAGCCAATTATACAAGTGCTTTAGATGTACACAATTCCAGTGGCGTGTTTAATAAGGCCTTCTATTTATTGGCGACCAAAGCTGGCTGGAGTACTCGTAAAGCATTTGAAGTAATGGCGGATGCGAACCGTCTGCATTGGACAGCAAATAGTACCTTTAACCAAGGTGCTTGCGGTGTTGAACAAGCTGCGATTAGCCGTGGATATGCTGTAGCAGATGTTACAGCAGCATTTGCGAGTGTTGGTGTCACTGGCGGATGCGGCGGAACAACGCCACCACCTGGTGCTATTGTATTGACTAAGGATGTGTCTGTTGGTTTTGCAGGTGCAACAGGTACTCAGACTAAATATACCTTCGTCGTTCCAACTGGATCAACCAATCTGAGCTTTAAAATGTCTGGTGGCACAGGTGATGGTGATATCTATACGCAGTTGACAACAGATCCAACCACTACTTCGTATCTGGCAAAATCGGATGGCGCAACTACTGCTGAAAGTATTCTGATAGCAGCACCTGCAGCGGGTACTTATCACTTGTTAGCCAATGCTTATGCAACGGTAAGTGGCGCTTCAATTGTTGCGACCTATTCAACTGGCACTACACCGCCACCTACTTGTACTCCATCAGCCACTGTCTTGTGTAGTGGTACGGCGGTGACTGGCATAACGCTGGCAACTAGCGCAACAAAGACTTACACGATTGTCGTTCCCGCTGGCAAAACCAGTCTGACATTCAAGTTGTCTGGCGGTACTGGTGACGGTGATATTTATTCTAAACTTGGTGCTGCACCGACCACCACTGTTTACGATAAAAAATCAGATGGCGCGACGACTACTGAGACCATCACATTTACTTCGCCAACGGCAGGTACTTACTATCTCATGGTGAAAGCCTATGCCGCAATTAGCGGTGTCAGCTTAGTTGCTACTATTCAGTAATTATTGTTCTTGATCTGGAAGCCTCTCTCATTCTGAGAGGGGCTTTTTTTATCGAATTTAACCAAGTATGTAAATGGACTATTTTTTTGCATCAATTGTAAATATTCGTTCATGTTGTGGAAAATATTATATATTTACATAGCAGTAGATATTGAAATCTGTAGACGTGTTTCGTGCTAGGATTTCCACCTGACAATTTTTGCTGATTTTTTACCGAATTAGCGTACTTTTTTATTTTTTATGAACAAATTTAACCACCTATCGCATTCCTCAGGCAATCTCAACGAGACTATTAATCGTCGCAATCGTGGCTTTACCTTGATTGAAATCATGGTGGTGGTCGTTATTATGGGCATTCTTGCCGCTTTAGTTGTGCCAAAGTTGATGGGGCGCACAGGTGATGCGCGCATCGTTGCGGCAAAGCAGGACATTTCTACCATGATGGGGGCATTGAAGTTATACAAGCTCGACAATATGCATTACCCAAGTACAGAACAGGGATTGCAAGCCTTGATTGCCAAGCCAACTTCAGGGCCTTCCGCAAATGGTTGGAAAACCGGTGGCTATGTCGATAAGTTACCTAAAGATCCTTGGGGTAATCCATATCAATTTTTATCTCCTGGTATTAAAGGTGAGATTGATATTTTCTCGCTAGGTGCAGATGGACTTCCTGGCGGTGCTGGTGACGATGCCGATATTGGTTCGTGGGATCTGTAAAGTTCCATAGCCGTCATCTGCTGTGTATGGACACATTTAATCGACTTAATCGGCATCGCGGATTCACCTTGCTTGAGTTGTTGGTGGTGCTGGTGATTATTGGCATCATGTTAGGCGCAGTCTCCTTCAGTACTATGCAAAGTAATCGCCAGCGTCTGCTCACTGATGTGCAGCGCATCGCGGTGTTACTTCAATTGGCAAGGGAGGAGGCGATAGTGCGCAATCGTCCAACGGCATTTGAGGCCGATCAAAATAGTTACCATTTTTTGGTTCGTAATGATAATCGATGGGAACTCATTAATGATCTCGATATGTTGCGTGAGCGCGATTTTTCTTCGCCTCCCATTACTTTTGCCATGACACCTGTCACTCGGTCAGACGCCAATAATTTGCGAATTGTATTTGGTCGCGAGCCCGTGGATAAACCATTCGTGCTTGATTTGACTGCGGGCGAAGATCATGTTTCTATCCGTGCCGATGGTGTCGGTCATTTTGTGGTTGAGTGAGACCTTGATGCGATCAAAATCATTTTTCCCTTCTCATGAATATTTTTCCAGAGGGTTTACTCTACTTGAGGTTTTGGTTGCTCTTGTCATCGTCGGTACAGCCTTAGGTGCGAGTTTGCGGGCGGTCGGAAGTCTGACGCAAAATAGCGGCGACTTACGTGCCGCGATGATGGCAAGTTGGTCGGCAGAGAATCGCTTATCGCAAATTAGATTAGGTAAAGAATGGCCGTTGCTCGGTGAAAGAAGTTTTCCCTGTCCACAAGGCGAGTTGAATCTAATCTGCGAAGAACATGTTTTGGGTACGCCGAATCCGTCCTTCAAACGTGTGGAAGTGTTTGTCTTTGAAGCCGCGCATCCGGATAGGCGTATCGTTAAATTGACTCAGGTCGTGCCACATGATCTCTAGAAAACTAAGGCAAGCATCTGTATCAGGCTTCACCTTGATTGAGCTCTTGGTCGCGATTTCTATCCTTGCCATCATCGCAGTCTTGGGCTGGCGTGGGCTTGATAGCATAGTCAGGGCGCGTGTCAGTCTCACTGCAGAATTGGAACAAACCAGAGGCACGCAAATTAGTTTTGCTCAACTGGAAAACGATTGCGCGCATCTTGCCGGTGTAAATTTATTGTCATCGCATGAAAGTCTGAGAGCCTCCCAACAGAGGTTGGTCATGATTCGTACTGTGTATGAAGATAATCAACCGAGTCGATTGCAAGTGGTGGCATACCGTGTTGTTGAGGGAGTCTTGAGTC
The DNA here is from genome assembly GCA_025359635.1 of Undibacterium sp. Taxonomy (GTDB): domain Bacteria; phylum Pseudomonadota; class Gammaproteobacteria; order Burkholderiales; family Burkholderiaceae_D; genus Undibacterium. The sequence continues at coordinate 11,231 of JANYFV010000051.1, forward strand.
GTCGTGAATCGAACACAACACGCGACATGAAAGTACTCGATGCGGATTGGCAAAACGCTCTTAACGAGAGTGATACGATGCCAGTGGTCGAATTGCAGTCAAGCATAGTATCGCTAGACATGCGTACCTGGAACAATGATGAAAATACCTGGCGCATCGCTGGTAGCGATATCGCATCCGATTCCAGCGGATCAGTGAATACTCCAAGAACAAAATCCGTACCCTTGAAAACCGGTTTAGAAGTTTCAATGCAATTGCGTGGCCGCGAACACCCATTACTTAAAATATTTTTATTGGGCGCGGCATGAAAATATACCATCAACGTGGTGTTGCAGTGGTCACTGCGCTTTTGCTAACTACTCTGGCTATTACCATTGTCGCCAGTCTTTTTTGGCAGCAACAAGTGCAAGTCAGATCAATTGAGAATCAACGTTTTCAATTGCAAAAAAAATGGGTCTTGCGCGGCGCTTTGGATTGGGCGAGACTTATCTTGCGTGAAGATTTAAGAACCTCTCGTGACGTCGATCATTTAGGAGAGCCATGGGCGGTTACTTTAGGAGAGACGCATTTAGATCAATACGTAGAAAATGGCAAAAGTGACACCGATGATAGCGAAGCCAGTCTTTCTGGTCAGATAACCGATGCGCAGTCGCGTTTTAATTTAAATAATCTCTCTGTAGCTGGTGCGCAGCAATCCAAAGAAATCGACATGTTTTCACGTTTGCTGACAAATCTCCGTATGGATGGCTCATTAGCAAAAAAAGTGGCGTCAGTGGTTGCTTCCACGCAAAGTTCGTCCGATGTAGTAGGTGTACCTATTGCTGGGTCAGGAGAGAAACCGGCGTCGGGTGCGAATGCCGCTTCAAGCCCATCTGGAGATAGTGCAAAGAGTACGTCAGTAGAGGTCAATCCTGAAGTACAATTCCTGCGTTTTAGTCAGATTGACGACCTTTTGGCCGTGCCTGGTTTTACGCCGGAAATGGTCACCCGACTAAAAGACTTCGTAGCTGTGCTACCGTATAAGACAAAAATAAATCTCAATACCACATCAAAAGAAGTACTCGCAGCAAAATTGAATATTAATCTAACGGATGCTGCTTTAATTATAGCGACACGTGAACGTGCATATTTTCGTGATTTGATTGATTTTGAACACCGGTTTCCGGGAAAGATCGAAGCGTATAAAGACGAGGTTTCTGTTTCTACCAACTATTTTTTTGTCAATGGAAAAGTGAAGTTGAGTCGATCTGCGCTGGAAGTGAATGCCTTGTTACAGCGTGCTGATTCAGGAACCACGGTGATGTGGGTGAGAGAAAATTAATTGGTAATTTTAATGCGTAAATGTAGTTTTTTTAGATTCGATCAAAGGCATAAATAAAATATGGCGAGCACACTGTACATACTGTTACCTTCAAAAGCACATGCTCTTGAATATGGGGCGGCAGATTGGGCAAAAAATGCACGTCCGTTTGCACTCATTTCTGATGAAGGTAGCATCGTGCAGAAGGGCCAGCAAAATTTACTGGATCTAAGAGAATTGGCAACAAGTTCTCGTCAAGTGGTCTTGTTGTTAGCTGCAAGCGATGTGAGTTTGATTCCAGTAAAAGTGCCGCCAATGTCAGCCGCCAAGCTTAAGGCTGCATTGCCCAATTTAATTGAAGACCAGTTACTCGCTGATCCATCGGAACTCATTTTGCTTTCCAATGCTCCAGTCAATGGAGTGTGCACAATCGCTGTGGTTGATAGATCTTGGATGGTGTCTTTGCATGCGCAAATGCAACTTCTCGGAGCAAAAAAACTGACAGCCTATTCGCTTTCCATGACAATGAAAACTGAACCAGATGCCTTGGCAGCAATCATTGATACTGAGGTGCGAGTAACAGAATTAGCGTTTCGTCACGATGGCCAAGTTGGTGCAGGCCTGAGTCTGAATCGGGAAGTAAACGACACTTCATCCTTAGATGCTGCGCAGCAGGTATTGCAGACCTTGAATCTGTTTGCGATCGATGCAAAAGTAAAGGTCTCTCTGTCAGCTGAAGCTATGGAGATTTATCAGCAAGCGGCAGAAAAAGACGAAGTATTAGCGCAGCGCTTCCAATTTCAAGCCATCGATTGGAATACCCGCACAGCGGGTATCAGCGTGACTTCAATTGACTTGATGTCATCTGTGTCACATGATAATCAATCGTCCTTTGATTGGAGTAAATGGCGCTGGCCTTTAGGTTTAGCCGCAGCTGCTCTGATATTAAATCTCGCAGGATTAAACTTTCAATGGTTTTCTATGAAACGTGAGGCGCAGGGCTTAAGCGACTCTCTATTGCAAAGCTATCGCAGTAGTTTTCCTAAAGAGAGCGTCATTCTTGATCCACTAGCACAAATGCAGCAAAAGATAAATTTATCAAAAAAAATTGCCGGGCAATCGACGCCAGAAGATTTTCTGGTGTTAGCGGCACAATTCGGCCAAGTGTGGGATGCTACAACAGTCGGCAAACCAGCATCGCTTTCCGTAGTTTCAATGGAATATCGTGAGCGTAGCCTTTTTGTTAAAATTAAATCCTCTAACTTGTTGCCGATGGAACAGCTACGCTCCGGTTTGCAAGAACATCTTTTGACCTTAGTCTCGTCAGCAGATGGCGTATTGCAAATCAAGTCTAGCCGAGGAGATAAAAAATGAAACAGAACATGATAAACATGATGACTGAGAGTTTTGCCTCATTCTGGCAACAGCGAAATGCCAAAGAACGTCGATTGCTCAGTGTGGCGACGGTCATTGTGTTATTTGCGTTGATTTACTGGATTTTTATCAATCCGGCACTGACAAATAAGGCAAAACTAGAAGCTGCAATTCCGCCATTGCGACTGCAAGTAAGCGAGATGGCCATCATGTCGGGGCAATATGCGCAAATTACAACGGCGATGACAGAAAATATTGAGCCGATAAGTCGAGAAACACTGGAGGCCTCGTTGTTGAGAAAGGGCATCAAAGCTCAATCCATGACTGCCTCCGAAGATATCGTGCACGTGCAAATAAGCAGTGTGGCTTACAGCGTTATCATGGAGTGGATACTGGAAATGCAAAAGGCCGCGCGACTGACTGTAGAGGAGGCAAAGCTGACAGCCTTGCCAGAAAAAGGGCAGGTTGGAGTTGTACTGACAATGAAGCAGCAGAAGGCCGTTTCTTGATATGTCAAAAAAAACGGGGATAGTATGGGCGCTGTTTGCCATACTCAGTGTAATTGCGACGGCACTTATTTTCTTGCCAGCGAGTTGGTTGGCATTATTATTAGAAAAGCAGACCGAGGGCAGGCTAAGTTTGGGAGATGTACAAGGAAGTTTTTGGCGTGGTTCGGCATTCATAGGTGGCGCATCGGCAAGCAATGGTCCGGTGACGCCTTTGTTTCCCGGGCGGTTTTCCTGGCACATCTCACCGATAGTCTTATTAGGCCAGATTGACGTTGAATTAGAGAACTCAAAAGTACTTTCGCAACCGCTGAAATTGACAGGTAATTTGAGTCAGTGGCGTCTTGATGCTGCCAGTATGTTTTTACCACCGGAACGATTAGAAGCCTTGGGCGCACCGCTCAATACAATAGGCCCAACCGGGCAATTGAGATTGAATTGGAATGCAATCGAATTTACCCGATACGCAGATAAAGTAGATGTGACGGGAACGATGCAGCTTTCTATGAATGATATGGGTTCAAGGCTGTCGTCGATTAAACCGCTGGGCAGTTATCAACTGTCATTTGATTGGCGTGGTCAAAATTCAGATATGGTTTTGACGACAAATAAAGGTCCGATGATGTTGAGCGGCAATGGCAGTATTAATGGCGGACGTTTCCAGTTTTCTGGCAAGGCGTTTGCAGAAGCAGGGGAAGAAGAACGGTTAGCAAATTTACTTAATTTGCTTAGGCAACGTCGTAGAGACGGTGATAAAGATGTGATAGCGTTAGAATTCAAATGATAAAAAATCCATTGAAAGTAATACCAACTATGACTGCAATAACTGTAGCGGTGAAACAAGCATTGCAAGTGCAAGAATGGCGAAAAATTTCAGTCGCGGCAATGCTCAGTTCGAGCTTTGTATTGACATGCATACCGAATGTTTACGCCCAAGATCCGAACCAGAATGCTGCGGCGCTTAATTTTG